>SHZY01000111.1 GCA_009692065.1 Gemmataceae bacterium | reverse complement strand
CAATCGTATCGACCGACCAACAGGTCGGCGTAAGCAAGGCCCAACGGGTCGGTCGCAACCATGGTAAGCCTCCGAAAAGATTCGGAGACAGTTTATCAACTGCCCCGCAGGGGCCACTTTTTCCGGGCGCAGTCCCGGAAAAAGCGTAGATTCTTTCTGTGTCTTTGTGCCTCTGTGGTTAATCCCCCCGGGGAGGACATCCGTGAAACGCTATCGCACCTGGACCCTGACCGACATCGTCAACGACGTTTGGCTCGAAAACTTCACCACCGGCGGCGACCGCCTGCAACTCGGCTCGCCCCACCACTGGTCGATCCACAAACGGACTTTACGCGGCGGCTTGCGTGACGGCATAGACCTCATCGAAGTCGATAACGGCGCCCTTTCCTACTCCATCCTCCCCACCCGCGGCATGAGCCTTTGGCAGGGGCACTTCAAGGACATCCACCTCGGCTGGAAAGCCCCCGTCCACGGCCCCGTCCATCCCCGCAACGTCAACACCGCCGACCGCGGCGGCATCGGCTGGCTCACCGGCTTCGACGAATGGCTCTGCCGCTGCGGCCTGTCCTCCAACGGTCCGCCCGGCGAGGACGTCTACACCGATCGGCAAGGCCGCTCGCGCCGCGATCTCTTGAGTTTGCATGGCCGCATCGCCAATCAGCCCGCTTACTATGTCGAAGTGCGCGTCGGCCTCGATCCGCCTTATGAATTGAGCGTGACCGGCCAGGTCGAGGAGGGCGGCATCTTCTATCCGCATCTGGTGCTCACCACCACCTACACGACGGTGCCCGGCTCCAATCGTGTCGTCATTCACGATCACGTCGAGAACCGCGGGGGCGAGTCGGCCGAGATGCAGCTCCTCTATCATTGCAACCTTGGCCAACCGCTCCTGGAAGCCGGCAGCCGATTCGCCGTGCCGATCCGTGAGGTGTCGCCGATCACCGCGCGGGCGGCTGAAGGAATGGACACGCTGGAGACCTACGCCGCCCCGGTCGCCGGCTTCGCCGAGCAGGTCTACTGCTTCGATACGCTGGCCGACTCCTCGGGCCGCACGCTGGCGATGCTCTACAACCACGCCCGCGACAAGGGGCTGGTCCTGCGTTTCAATCGCCAAGAATTGCCGTGCTTCACCGTCTGGAAAAACACCGCCGCCCTCGAAGACGGCTACGTCACGGGCCTCGAACCCGCGACCAACTACCCGAATCCAAAAACCTTCGAACGCCAGCAGGGCAGGGTGATGACCCTCCCCGCCGGCGGCCACTGGGAGACAACCTGGTCCATCGAAGCCCACGACACTGCCGCGGACGTGACCGGCATCCTCACCGAAATCGTCAGCCTGCAATCGCAAGCGAAAGCCGTGGTCCACCGGACGCCGCAGGCGAAGTACTCGGCGGCGGCGAAGTGAATTACCGGCAAGGGAGGCGAGCGGATCACGAGCCGGTGATCCGCTCGAAACGAGAAAAACTGGCTTTGCACATTTTCTCGGTTTGCGTTGACACTGGGCTGATTGGGCATCTGCCATACTGATCGCATCCCATCCAGGTTCCGAATTTCTGGAGAAAATGTGCAAGACCCGTTCATGGTAGTCTGATTAGCCCTCACCGCCGCAGCATCACAACCCCAGCACATCCTCCATCGTGTAACGGCCAGGCCCCTTGGTGGCCAGGAACTTGGCGGCTTGCAGGGCGCCGCGGACGTAGGCGTCGCGGGTGTGGCCCTTGTGGACCAGCTCCATCGTTTCGCCCAGGGTGCTGAAGAGGATCGTGTGCTCACCGACGTTGTCGCCGGAGCGTACCGCGTGCATGCCGATCTCGCGCGGCGTGCGCTCGCCGACCTGCCCCTCGCGGCCATGGACGAGCGTCATCTCGCCGAGTGCGTCCTGAATGACCTTGGCGAAGTGCAGAGCAGTGCCGGAGGGGGAATCCTTCTTGAAGCGATGATGGCGTTCGATGATCTCGATGTCGAAGCCCTTGTCCTTGAGAGCGAGCGCGGCCTCGCGCACCAGCTTGTAGAGGACGTTGACGACCAGGCTCATGTTCGGCGCCGTCAGGATCGCGGTGTGATGGGCGGCGGCTTCGATGTCTCGCCATTGCGCGGGGGTGTGCCCGGTGGTGGCGATGACCAGCGGAATGCGGCGGTCGACGCACGTCTTCAAGATGCCCATAGTGCCGTCGGGGATCGAGAAGTCGATGATGGCGTCGGGATGCGCATGTAGCGACAACTCCGGGCTGACGAAGATGTCGAGTTTGCCGAGGCCGCACGCCACGCCGACGTCCGCGCCTTGCTCGGGGTGGGCGGCGAAATCGACGGCGGCGACGAGGTGCAGCTCCGGATCCTCGTGGGCGAGCTGGATGATGCGCTTGCCCATGCGGCCACAGGCGCCGTTGACGCCGAGTTTGGTTTTCATCGGATTCTCCCGTATTCGTTTAGCGCCCGCTTTGCACGAGTCGGCGTTCAAATCGCTGCCAAACCGGCCGCGATGCGGACGCTAAACGAAATCAAGTATACACCTCAATCGCCTTGATAATCTCGTCCAAATCGTTCGGCACCTGCACTGCGCGGTTGGCGTAGGTTGCCCGCCGGACGCCGCGGTGGCCGAGGACTTCGTCGAAGGTCTTGCGGTCGGCGCTATGGTACGCGACGGTTGCCGTGGGGTCCTTGAGCTGGTGGCCGGTGAGGATGCAGACGACGCGGTCGCTGGGGGCGATGACGCCTTCCTTGCGCAACTTCTTGGCGCCGGCGACGCTGGCCGCGGAGGCCGGTTCGCAGCCGAGACCGCCGGCGCCGACCTTGGCCTTGGCGTCGAGAATTTCCTGATCGGTAACTTCTCGTACGGCGCCGCCGCAGCGATCGAGCGCGCGGAGTGCTTTGTGCAGATTGACCGGATGATTGATCTCGATGGCGCTGGCGATGGTGGCGGCCCGAATCTTTTCGGCGTCGAGGCTCTGGTAGTACCCGTCGATGATGCGGGCGTCGGGCTGGCCGTTGTTCCAGCGCAGGCCGAAACGCTCGTAGAGTTGATAGAACGTGTTTGATCCGGCGGCGTTAATGACGGCGAGACGCGGCGGGCGCTTGATGAGGCCCAGCTCCATCAATTCGATGAACGCTTTGCCGAAGGAGCTGACGTTTCCCAGGTTGCCGCCGGGGACGACGATCCAATCGGGGACTTCCCAGCGCATCGCTTCGAGGATGCGATACATGATGGTCTTCTGCCCTTCGAGGCGGAAGGGGTTGACGCTGTTGACCAGATAGATGCCGAGCTTCTTGGAGATTTGCTGGACGCGCAGCATGGCGTCGTCGAAGTCGCCGGCGATCTGCACGGTGAGGGCGCCGTGATCGAGCGATTGCGCGAGTTTGCCGTAGGCGATCTTGCCGGAGCCGATGAAGATCACCGCCCGCATGAGGCCGGTCGCGGAGCAGAAGACGGCGAGAGACGCGCTGGTGTTGCCCGTGGAGGCGCACGCGGCCCGCGTCGCGCCGACCATGCTGGCGTGCGTGAAGGCGGCCGTCATGCCGTTGTCCTTGAAGCTGCCCGAGGGGTTCATGCCTTCATATTGCAGGTGCAGGCAGCCCGCGTTCATCCCGGCGAACTTGGCGACGACATCGGCACGCTGCAAAATCGTCTGGCCTTCGCCGATCGTCATGATCTTCTCGGGTGGCGCGAACGGCAGCAGCTCGCGGAAACGCCAGACGCCGCTGAAGGAAAGCGGCTGCAAGCGCTCGGCCCATTTGCTCTCGAAGTAGGCGAGCGATTTCGGTGGCTGCAAGCGATTCCAGTCGTAGGCGACATCGAGCAAGCCACCGCACTTGGGGCAGGCGAACGAGGTCTCCTCGACGGCCACGCTTGCGCCGCAGTGTGGATGGATACATCGCTGAAAAACGGCTTCGGCCAAGGCGATGCTCCCAAGAAAAAAACCTTGCACCAATGATTGGTGTATGGTTTTTGAAGTACACGCCAATTACGGAGTCCCAGCGCTGATCAGTAGTCTTTGAAGCTGAACCAGACGACCGATAGGCCGAGAAAAACCGCGATCCAGGCGCCAGAGACGAGCAGCGTTTCCCACCAGTTGCGCTTGCTGGTGTCAAAGCGGTTCATATCGGCGAGATTGCCGGTCATGAAGTCGGTGTAGACGATCAGATCGTTGAGAAGATTGAGATCCTCGGTGCGTGGTGCGATGGCGTGGAGCGTGCGAAAGGTAAGTGCCAGGTTCCCGTCGCCCCACCGATCCTTGGGGTCGATTGGGCGATTGTGCTTCTCCGAGAATTCTTCCCTGATCCGCACCATGTCGAATTCTCGGTGCGCGGCGCCGACTCCGAAGGCGCCAAACCAGAAGCCGATCGTCAGCAAAATCGCGGTGACGGTGCTGCGCGTGGCGATACCGACGAAGGTGGAGATGGCGTAGAGGATCGCAAAAAAGAACGTCGTGCTCAGAATCAACAGCAGCATGCCGTTCGCCCACACGCCGGTGCGAATGCCCAGCACGAACCAGATGCCGCCGACAGGAAAAGCGGTACACAGAAAGATGAACGTCAACCCGCCGATGTACTTGTAGAGAACGAGCAGCCAGCGGTAGATCGGCTTGACCAGCAGCAGATCGACCGTTCCCTTGCGCAGCATGTTGGGAAAAAAGAACGAAGTGATGACAACACCGATGAGCACGGCGGCCCAGGATCCCATGCCGAGGATCAATTTGGCAAAGCCGAAAAGCTGCAGGCCCAGCGGGCCGATCAAGTGGTCGGGAAAGAGCGGCACGGCGCCGAAAGCCAGGCTTGGCTCGGACGCCCAGATGCGCCGCATCTGCCCGGTTCCCTGGAGCGTGATACGATAGCGGGCGGTCGTCTTGTTCTCGGCCGATGGCTCCAGTAATTCCACGGCGCCGATGCGCAGGTAGCCGAAATCCTCCGCGTCTTGAAAGATGCTGCGCAGCACGGACATCGCGGCTTTGCTCTGCTGGTCATTATCGCCTTTGAGGTCAACTCCATTCGGTTCCTTCGCGGTCAGCGCATATTCACTCTCCGGCGCGTCGGCTTCACCCTTCAAGAGTTCAACTTTCTCGAAGCGAAACCGGATGTTGTCGTCGAACGTTCGATTCAGGTCCTTGTCCGCCATTTTTTCGATCTTGCGGGCATTGATGGCGATGGGAATCAGCGGCGGCTTGCCAAGTCCCTCGAAGAAAAACATCTTCATCGTCCGCTCCGCCGGCAGCAGCTTGAACGACATCGAAGAGACTGCCAGAATCACCAGCGCGGACAAGACGAACATGACGTACAGCACTCTGCTGTCGAGAGCTTCGCGGATCGAATCCTTCAGGATGGCGATGTACTTCATGATTTGTGCCCCTCGTCCGCCGGCTCCAGCACGGTAATCTTGTCGGAGGTCTCACGTTTGGGTCGCTTGTCTCGCTTGTCGGAGCGGTCGTCGTGCGTTTCCAGGAAGAGGTCTTCCAGGGTCTGCCGCTTTTCGACGAGATGCCGCAGGTTGAGGGTGCGCGACCGCAAGAAGTCGATGACCGGATCAATGGACTGTCCTTCGAGGAGTTGCACCTCCCAGCGGTCGCCGAGCGGGGCGACTTCGTAGCCGAGGTTGCGGATTTCCGGAATGGGAAAGACCTGTCCCGGCGCCAGGCCGATGAGGAAGCGGCCCTTCTGTTTGGTGAGCGTGTTGACGTCGCCTTCGCGGATCATCTTGCCTTTCCGCAAGATGGCGACGCGGTCGCAGATCAACTCGACTTCGCCCAGGAGGTGCGAGTTGAGAAAGATCGTGGTGCCGTGTTTTTTGAGTTCGATCAAGAGTTCGCGGATATCGCGTCGTCCGACGGGGTCGACGCCATCGGTCGGCTCGTCGAGGAAGATGACATCGGGGGCGTGCATCAGGGCCTGAGCGATGCCGACTCGCTGCTTCATGCCCTTGGAGTAAGTGCGGATCTTGTAGTGCATGCGGTCAGCGATGCCGACCTGTTCGAGCATCTTGGTGATGCGTTTCTTGCGGTCGGCGCCGGCGAGGCCGAGCAGTTGGCCGTAGAAGTCGAGCAAGCTGTAGCCGGTGTGATAGTCGGGGAAGCTGTGGTCTTCGGGCAGATAGCCGACGCGGGCGCGGACATGGGCGGTGCCGGCCGGTTCGCCGAGCAGAAACGCCTTGCCGCTCCAGCCGCGGGTGATGCCGAGCATGATCTTGATGAGCGTGGTCTTGCCGGCGCCGTTTTGACCCAAGAGACCGAAGATCTCGCCCTCTTTGACGGTCAACGTGACGCCGCCGAGGGCTTCGATTCTGCCGTAGCGTTTTTGGAGATCAACAATTTCCAGGACAGGCACGGGTAACCTCCGCCAGAAAATGAACCACGGGGGGGAACGGGGAGCACGGGGAAAAATGCAAGGAGAGGAAGAATGGAATTGAATTTACACTCTTTCTCTTCCCCGTTTTCCCCCGTTCTCCCCCGTGGTTAGTTTCTTGTTGTATTCTATTCCAGTGCGAACGGCGATTCCGCTTGCAGGTTGGTGATGCGGACGCTACGTTTGCCTTCCAGCACCCCAAGCAGGATCGGCAGGACGAACTCCAAGCGCCATCCGGCCATCAGGAGGTTCGTTTCCGCCGGCGGGATATTTTGCATCTTTGAGCGCACCAGGTCCTTCATGTCGCTCACGGTGGCCGTCAGACTGACCGCCAGTTTCTCCCGGGCGCAGAAATCGTTGAGGATCGCGCCCAGCAGATTGACGATGACGGTGACCTGCGGCGGGTCTTGCTCGCGTTCGATGTTCATCGGCAATTCATTGGCCGGCAACTTGCGGGCATGCTCGATGGCGTCCCAGAGCGGTTGCACAAAGCGTTTGGCCATGCCGCGCACGACCTGGATTTCGTCGGGCGTCTTCGGATTGCGGCGGGCAAGTTCAACAAGCAAATCATCGCGCACCAGCACGCGTGGCGGGCGGTTCATCTGGGCGGCGACGGCCTCGCGCGCCAGGAACATTTCGCGCACGAGACCCAGCCGCCGGCGATCGAGCACGCCGAGGCCCTTCAGCTTGCGCCATTTATCGCGTGCCGCGGGCTGCGCCGAAAACTCAGGCAAGGCCTGAGACACAAAGCGTGTGAACTCTTGTTGCGCCCAGTCGCGTCGGCCGAGTTCAGTCAGTTGCTTCTCGAGAATCTGCCAAAGGGGAAGAAGGAAGCGGACATCATCAAAGGCGTAGTCAAGCTGCGCTGGAGTCAGGGGCCGATGCCGCCACTCGGTTAGCGTCTCCGCTTTCGAAAGTTGAATGTCGAGAAGTTGATAGATGAGAGGGCCGTGTCCCAGCGGGTAATTGAGGCCGACCAGCCCCGCGGCAATTTGCAGATCGAACCAGTTGCTCGGCGTGCTGCCGCTCTGCCGCCGGCACATCCGCGTTTCCTCACGCCCTGCGTGCACCACGACGGTGCGTGCCGGATCCACCAGCAATTTCCAGAACGCATCGAGCGGGCCGGCGGTTAGCGGATCGATCAAGAAAAGCGCATCCGCTGTGGAAACTTGAATGAGGCAGAGGTCCGGCTCATAGGTCTCTTCGCCGACGAATTCGGTGTCGAAGCCCAGCAGCGTTGTTGCTGCGAGATGGGCGCAACAATCCCTTAGCGAAAGCGGATCGGCGACGACGATTTGCTCAAGCGTTTTCATGCATCTCCCCATTGTCCGTCGCTGACGCACCACCCGCCGTCGATCGGCAGCACGATGCCGGTGATGAAGCGTGCCTCGTCGCTGCATAGAAACACGGCTGCGTCGGCGCAGTCGTCCGGTTTTCCAGGGCCTGGACCGAGCGGCTGCTTCGACTGCAAGAACTCGCGAATCGCCGGATCGTTGATCGCGCGGCTCGCCATCGGCGTGTCGATCAGGCCCGGTGCGAGTACGTTGACGCGGATTCGATCTGCCGCGTAACGTGCCGCCGCCTGCCGACTCATTGCGATGATGCCGCCTTTGCTTGCCGCATACGCGATGGTATCGAAGTAATGCGGCGATGGCGACATCGCAAGAACACTGGACATATTCAAGATCGTGCCGCCAACGCCTTGCTTCAGGAATTGTCGCACCGCCGCCCGGTTGGTCAGGAAGGTGCTCTTCAGATTCACGTCGATCGTTGCCTGCCAGCCAGCATCGGTGCATTCGTGCAATGGGCCGTCCCCGTCCTTGCGTCCGCTGGTGCCGGCGACGTGGTAGAGCACGTCGAGGCCGCCGAGGTGCTGGACGGTGTCGGCAAAGAGCGTTTCGACTTGCGTTGCCGAGGTCACGTCGCAGGCCCGAAACAGAAGGTCACTGGGTAACTGCTGGACGCAGCCCCGGTCGAGGCCGGCGATGACGAGGCGAGCGCCTTCCTGCAGGAAGGGGCGTGCGGTCGCCATGCCGATGCCGCTCGTGCCGCCGACGATCAAGCAGCGTTTATTTTGTAGCCGATTGGCCATGGCGGTACCCATCTTCGTTTAGCGCCCGCGCGGGGCCATACGGGCGCTAAACGAATTCTCCCTTAACCCTGCCGCCCATATAATGGCGCCACGCGCTTCGCATACTGGGCGTAAAAATACTCCAGTTGCTCCTCGACGCTGCGGCTGCCGACGAACTGATGGCTCGGTAGAAACACTGGCTCGATGCCGCGATCCATCAGACGCTGGGCGACTTCGCAGCGCAGCATGTTCATCACCAGGGCGCCGCCTAGCGTGCTAAACGGGCCGGTCTTGTTCTTGCAGCCTTCAATGCTCAATAGCGAGTCGCCGATCGGAGCACCGTTGTCAAGCACCACGTCGGCGATGTCGATCAGTTTCTTGCACGATGGATGCGCCGGTTTTGCCTGTTCGCAATGCGCTTTGCTCAAGAGCGCAATCACCGACAGGCCGCGCTGCTTTGCCCCCGTGGCCATTTCGATGATAATCTCGCGTATGCCGCTGGTCGAAACGACAATCATGACGTCCTTGAGGCCGAACGCAAAGTTGCGCAGAATCTGCTCGGCAAATCCAAGCGTCTTCTCGAGGTGCAGGCTTTGGCGCAAGCCGTTGGGGCCGACGATGATGTTGTGATAGGTCAGTCCGAGTTCGACGATGGTGTGCCAGCCGACGTAGCAGCCCTGGCGTGGCGTCATCTCCTCGCACATCATTCGGCTATGCCCACAGCCGAAGAGATGCACGAGTCCGTCGGCGGCGATAGCGTCGGTGCAGAGTGCGGCGGCCCTGTCGAGGGCGGTTCGTTGATCGGTCAATAATCCCGGCAGGCGCGCTAGCGCCTCCTGAAAATAGCGTTCGGCAGCGGGGAGCGGCGCGATTGACATTAGCGTTCCGTCGATCCAGGTGGTTCGTAATATATCTATCAGCTTACCAAACCAGATCGAAGTGGAAACTCACCATGGAAGAACTGATCGGCGAAATCGTGGTGATCGACCTGCGCAGCACATTCGTCTGCCTGGGCAAGTTGACGAAGGTAATGCCGGATTGGCTGGAGCTGCGCAACGCCGACCTGCACGATCTGCGTGACACCGAAACGACGCGCGAAAACTACGTTGCCGCGTCTGCCGTCACGGGCGTCAAACGGAATCGCAAGAAACTCCTTCTGATGCGGGCGGAGATTGTGGCGATTGCGCGGTTGGCAGACGTTGTTGAAGTGTGAACGTCAATTAAGAAATCCTGCGGGCAACTCGGCGGTTTTGGTGAATTCTTCCAGTGTAAGCGTGCCGATGACGCCGCCGACCGCTTGCGCGATCGCCCAGGTGACGGCGTTCCACGCCTGGCGCATGTCGGCCTCGGCGTTGCCCCAGATCACAAGCGTGATGCCGTCCGGCTCGCGCCGCAGCGTTATCATGCCGGGCGGCGTGCCGATACGCAGTTCGCGCCAGTCGTGCGGAGGCGTTTCGTCGGGGAATGCGAGTTCGCCGTCGATCATGCGGATCTGCACGGGGAACTTCCGCGACGCCAGCAGGGCGACGACTTCTGGCCACGCGGGCGCTCTTGGGGGGGCGAAGGTTACTTTTTGGTCCATGCCCATTGGGTTCAGCCTCTGATTGCGTTGAGTGCGCGAAACCGCCGAGCGAGCTTCGCATTTGCAACAGATCATCGCTTATTTCCTCCGGGTCCACGCATCCTTGAAGAATCGCAGCCAGTTGCCGTGCATGATGCCTTCGATGTCAGTGGCCGAGTAGCCGCGTTTCTTGAGGTAGCCGGGGATATTCTGCAGATCGGCGATCGTGTCGAGATCGCCCGGCGACTGTTCGCGGCCATAACCGCCGTCGAGGTCGGTGCCGATGGCGGCGTGTTTTGCATTGCCTGCGATCTGGCAGACGCGGTCGATGTGGTCGCAGATTTTTTCGAGCGGGACGAAGGTCTTGGTCTCGCCGCGCACCCAGTTGGGGATCATCATCCAGGTATCGAGGGCGTGGCCAATGACGGCGCCACGCTCGATGAGGCGTTTCGTTTGATCGTCGGTGAGTTGCCGCTGGTTGGGCACCAAGGTGCGGTTGTTGTGATGACTGGCGAGGAGCGGCCCGTGATAGATTTCGAGTGCCTCGTCGAAGCATTGATCGGAAAGATGCGTGACATCGAGAATCATGCCGACGCGTTCCATTTCGCGCAACAGGGCCGGGCCTTGCTCGAAAAAGCCGCCCTCGGTTGCCGTGCCGTGACCGTAGGGGCTGACGCCGTAGTGCGTCGGGCCGACGATGCGCAGGCCGGCGTCGAACCATTCCTGCACCTGATCGGGCCGCAGGATTGAGTCGGCCCCTTCCATGCTGAGAATGAAGCCGAGCGGCAGGAACTTTGATTCTTCGTCCGCCTTCCACTCCTTGATGTGTGAATCGACAGCGGGCCAATCCTTGAGCCAGCGCAGATGCCCCTGCTGACACATGCCGCGATAGTACGCGAGCTGGCCGTAGGCGTGGCCATACGCCGACACCATGTTGTTGAAACGCTGAATCGCCGGCATCGCGCCGACACGTAGAATTCTCGGCAAGAGCGTCGCGATGAAAATGATCACCTTGCCGCGGCGCAGGTCGGGGAACGAGACCGTATTGCAGCAACGGCCCTTGTCGGTCATGCCGACTTCAGTTTCGTATTTGCGAATCTGCTCACAGGTCCACATGAGGTCGCGGTTCCAGTCGATGGCGTTCCAGGCGAGGTCGAGGTGTGCGTCGAAGATGATCATGGAGGCCTTTCGCAATAAGATGACGGTCGCGGGGCGGGAACTATTATCTTGGCAATCTGATCGAGGTTGGCAACAAGAATCTCACGCAAAGGCGCCAAGCTGCAAAGAGGACCATTACATGAGCCGTCAATGGATCACGCTATCGGTTTTCGCAATCCTCATCGCGCCGCTCCTCTGGAGTTCTGCGCACTCCGGCGATGTGCCGAAGCCGTCCATCGTCTTCCGCGATATCACCAAGGCCGCCGGCCTCTACGAACCGCTCGCCGGCATCATGGGGCACGGGGCCGCCGTCGGCGATTTTGATGGCGACGGCAAGACCGACATCTACGTCGGCGGGTTTTGCGATCGGCCCGACGCCGAGTACCGGCCTGCCAAGGGGCCGGTGGCGAATCATCTTTTTCGCAACCTCGGCAACGGCAAGTTCGAGATCATCAAACAACCCGCAATCAGTTACTACGGGCGCACCAGCGGCGCCGTCTTCGTTGATCTGCGCAACTCCGGAAACCTCGATCTCTACGCGGCCAATAACACCAAGGGCAAAACGAACAAGAAGGATGATCCGCAGAAGTCAGCTCAGCTTCGTTACTCGCAGCTCTTCATGAACGACAAGGGAAAATTCACCGACGTCAGCGAAATGAGCGGCGCCTGTCCGAACACGCTGCGGACCGCACGCAACATCGGCGTGCTCGATTTCGACGGTGACGGCCTGCTCGATCTCTTCGTTGTCGAGGACAAGTTCATCGCCAAGCCGAGCTGCCGGCTGTTTCGCAACAAGGGCGATATGAAATTCGAGGACGTGACCAAGGAAGTCGGCCTGCCCGAGGATATTTACGGCCTCGGTTTGGCCGTCGCGGATCTCAACGGCGACGGTCGGCCGGACCTTTTCGTGCCGCACAGCAATCGGTTGTTCATGAGCCAGGTCAAGGACGGCAAGACGACGTATCGCGAGGCCGTCGAGTTGCGACCAGTCTTTACCTGGCCGATCTTGCCGAAGATCAAGAACGAAGACTGGCCGTGCGGGGCTCACTTCGCGGACCTGAACAACGACGGCTTGCTTGATCTGGTCGTCACCGTCCACTGCACCCAGGCACGCAACAAGGTGTTCATCCATGGCGGGCTCAAGGACGGCATCCCGCAGTTCCGTGATGTGACGAAGGAGGTTGGTCTGGACGAAACCGTGCCAATCCGCTGTCCGCACGTCGAGGTGCAGGATTTTGACAATGATGGTTTACCCGACATCTACACTTCCGCCGCCTGGATGGACGAGAAAGGGAACATCACGCCACTGATTTACCGTAACTTGGGCATCAAGGACGGGCTGCCGCGTTTCGCACCGCCGCGCAAGCTTGAAGGCCCCATGGTCTACTATCCGGCTGGCCCGTCACTCGATTTTGACAACGATGGCCGGATCGACCTGTTCCTCGTCAACTGGTTCCAGGGCAACCACTGTCGGCTCCTGCACAATCAGTCGCCGAAGAAGAACTGGCTAGACGTGCGCGTCGAGGGCAAGAAGATGAACCGGATGGGCATCGGCGCCCAGGTGAAGCTCTATCGTCCCGGCACCAAGACGCTGCTCGGCTTTCAGGAGGTGACGACCGGCTACGGGTATGCGAGCGGGCAGGTTGCGCGGTGCCATTTCGGGTTGAACGACATCGTGAGCGTTGATATCGAGGTGAGGCTGCCGAGCGGCGAGCGCATCGTGCGTGAGAAAATTGCCGCTAATCAACGCATCACGATTGTGGAGCCATAGGGATTACCGGCCCGCAGCGCAAGTTTTGGAGTCGCGCCGTATTTGTGCCCCGAAGGGGCCGCTACATATCAGCCCAGGGCAACGCCCTGGGAAACCAGGGCAACTGCGAGCGTAGCCCTGTAAGGGCGCAACAACGCGGCTTGGCGACTGTAGTGCCCTTTCAGGGCGATCCCTTGGGCGTGGCACCAACCCAGGGCGTTGCCCTGGGTTGATTTGTTGCCGCACCTTCGGTGCTCCAAAAACGCGACCTCAAACGCGCATGCAACGGGGGCAATATCTCTTGCTGGCGCTGCGGGTTAGTTTCATTCGTCACGGCCGCCGTTCCGCTTCCGGAATGTGAATCACTGTGAGGGCACAGCAATCCCACGCCGCGGTGCCGCGTTTGACGTTCCAGGTGATGTAGAGCTTGTCGCCGGCGGGATCGAGGGCGGTGCTGAATGTGCCGGTCGGGATCGCGCCGAACTTGTCTTTGAAGTACGGCGAAAGGAACGCGATTACCTTGCGCGTGTTCGTCTTGGTATCGAATTGCACGACCGCGCTGCCGTCGTTCTCGCTGCGGCCATGGGCGCCGGGGACGTAGTAGACGTAACGCCCCGCGGCATCCGCATCAATCGAGGTGATGTAATCTTGGGTGCCGACGGCGGCCGGGCCGATCTCTTTCGCCTCCTCGGTCTTGGTGTTGAACGAGTAGAGGATCGCCTTGCCGCCTTTGCCTCCCTTCGACACGGTGTATACCATCCCCTGTGCCGTCTCCTGGGTAGCCGATCGCAGTCCAAGCGACGCGCCGATCTTCACGGGCGGTGTGTTGCCCTTGGCTGGATCGTAGCGCATCATGGGGCCGACGCTGCCATCGCTACCAGGGACGTAGTAAATCTTGCCGGTCGAGTTGGCAAGGATCATGTAGCGCGGCGGACCATTGGGGCCGGCGTAGAGCAGTTTCTTGGCGCCGAGGTCGTAGGCGAAGAACTGGACGCCGTTGATGTCGTCCTTGCCAGCGCCGGGAGCGGTGCCGCCGTAGAAGATCATGCGCTCCGGATCGAGCACGCTATTGGGGATGCAGTTTTTGGGCACCGGACCGTGCGCGACGATCTCCGCCTTGCCGCTCTTCGGATCGCACTTGATGATCCAGTCCCCCTTGTAGCCGTAGGCGTCGGTCGTGACGTTGGTGGCGCCGCGATGGGTCGAGAAGTAAAGCCAGCCGTCCTTGCCCATGTCGAGTCGGCCATGGATCTTACCGGGCAGATAGGCGAGCATCTGGCCGATCACACTGACAAGATCGGTGAGGAGCCTAAGCGTCTTCTTGGCGGGGTCATATTCGTAGACGAAGGCGTTACCCTTGGGTGCATCGTGATCGCCGACCGACGAGTAGTATTTGCCGTTGACGGCGAGGCCGTCGCCCCAGTTGGACCAGATCTTCGCCTTGTAGGTTTGGCAGGGGTAGTAAAGAAAATCAACCGTTGGCGCCGTCTTGGCAATTAGCACATCCTTGGCGATGGAGTCCGGCGCTTTGAGGAAGTCGTCGGAAGTGATGGTGACGACATCTTTACCGTCGGGCAGCTTCGGTGGGAACGGCAGATCAGCGGCTTTTTTCTTGTCCTTCTTCTGCTTTTTGTCCTGGCCCGCGGCCGGATGGACATCGGGCAGGAACACATAGACACAGAAGACGCCCAGCGTCGCGAGCAGGAATTTGGTCAAGATGGATCGCATTGACGAGCCTCCGGTAAGTAGCCCGCCGTTCACGGCGGGTCAGCAGAGTACCCGCCGCAAACGGCGGGCTAAATGGGGAATGGTTCACTTTGCCGCCAGCAGTTGCCGCAACACATACTGCAAGATGCCGCCGTGCTGGTAGTAGAGCACTTCCTGTGGCGTGTCGATTCGTACGATCGCCTGGAACGTCTTCGCGGTGCCGTCGGCCTTCTTGGCGGTGACGGTGATCGATTTGGTATTCTTGGCGAGAACGTCGGAAAGGCCGGTGATGTCGTAGATCTCCTCGCCGTTGAGGCCAAGCGAGTCGGCGTTTTCTCCGGACTTGAACTGCAGGGGGAGGATACCCATGCCGACGAGGTTCGAACGATGAATGCGCTCGTAACTCTCGGCAATGGCAGCCTTGATGCCGAGCAGGTAGGGACCTTTCGCTGCCCAGTCACGGGAGCTGCCCGAGCCGTACTCCTTGCCGGCGAGGACGATGAGCGGAATCTTCTCTTCCTTGTACTGCATGGCGGCGTCGAAGATCGACATGACTTCTCCCAAGCCCAGGGACGGCTGTCCCTGGGCTTTCGGGAAATAGCGGGTGACGCCGCCTTCGGTGCCGGGTGCGAGTTTGTTTTTCAAGCGCACGTTGGCGAAGGTGCCGCGGACCATGACCTCGTCGTTGCCGCGGCGGGCGCCGTATTGGTTGAAGTCGGCGGGCTGCACGCCACGTTCCATCAGGTACTTGCCGGCGGGGCTATCCTTCTTGATCGAGCCGGCGGGGGAGATGTGATCGGTGGTGATGCTGTCGCCGAGCAGAGCGAGCACGCGCGCGCCTTTGATGTCACTGGTCGCTGCCGGCTGTTTTGGCATGTTGTCGAAGTAGGGCGGGTTCTTGACGTAGGTGCTCTTGCTGTCCCAGGCAAACAAATCGCCGGTCGGCACGACCAGCTTCTGCCAGTGGGCGTCGCCGCTGAAGACGGCGCCGTAGCTCCGTTTGAACGCCTCGGCGGTCACCGATTTCTTCACGACCTCGCGCACCTCCTGCTGCGTCGGCCAGAGGTCCTTCAGAAAGACCGGCTTGCCGTCCTTGCCGGTGCCAAGCGGCTCCTTGTCGAACTCGATGTCGATGCGGCCTGCCAGCGCGTAGGCAACGACCAGCGGCGGCGAGGCAAGATAATTCGCACGCACTTCTGGATGCACGCGCCCTTCGAAGTTGCGATTACCGCTCAAGACGCTGCTGACGACGAGTTCGTGGTCGGCAATCGTCTTGGAGATTTCCGGCGCGAGCGGTCCGCTGTTGCCGATGCACGTGGTGCAGCCATAGCCGACGAGGAAGAAACGCATCTGTTCCAGCGAACGCATCAAGCCCGCGTTCACGAGATAATCGGTGACCGCCTTTGAACCTGGGGCAAGGCTGGTCTTGACCCACGGCTTCGTCTCGAGGCCGCACTCCGCCGCTTTCTTTGCGACCAGGCCGGCGGCGACGAGGACGGAAGGGTTGGACGTATTGGTGCAACTCGTGATGGCGGCGATGACGACCGATCCGTGAGCAGTGGGCAGTGGGCAGTGGTCAGTGGGCAGTGGAGACGAGGCGCCAGCTTGCGGCAATGGCTTCTTGCTGTCCTTCTTCATCAGGCTCGGCAGCGCGTCGAAGAACGATTTCTTCACATCCTTCAAGGCGACGCGATCCTGTGGCCGGCTCGGGCCTGCCAGCGATGGTTCGACCTTGCCGAGGTCCAGCTCCAGCGAGTCGGTATAGATCGGGTCAGGCGAACCCGCGGTGGGGAAGAGGCCTTGCTCCTTCGCATAGGCCTCGACGCGTTTGATGTGGGTTTCGCTGCGGCCAGTCAAACGCAGATAGATCAGCGTTTCCTCGTCGATCGGGAAGATGCCGCAGGTGGCGCCGTACTCCGGGGCCATGTTCGCGATGGTGGCGCGGTCGGCGAGCGGCATCGAGTCGAGCCCGGGGCCGAAGAATTCGACGAACTTGCCGACGACGCCTTTTTTGCGCAGAATTTGCGTCACGGTCAGAACAAGATCGGTTGCGGTGGCGCCTTCCGGAAGCTGGCCGAAGAGTTTGAAGCCGACGACTTGCGGGATGAGCATCGACACCGGCTGGCCGAGCATCGCCGCTTCTGCTTCGATGCCGCCGACGCCCCAGCCGAGAACGCCCAGGCCGTTGACCATCGTCGTGTGCGAGTCGGTGCCGACCAGTGTGTCGGGATAGAGAGCGTTCGATTTTTCGTCGTGGAAGATGACGCGTGCCAAATACTCCAGATTGACTTGATGAACGATCCCGGTCTCCGGCGGTACGACCTTGAAATTGTTGAACGCACTCTGCCCCCAGCGCAGGAAGACGTAGCGTTCCCTGTTGCGCTCGTATTCGACATCGGTGTTGAGCTGAAACGCATTGGCGGCGCCGAAGTTATCGACCTGCACCGAATGATCGATGACCAGCTCGGCCGGCTGGAGCGGATTGATCTTGGTCGGATCGCCCCCCATCTTCTTCATGGCATCGCGCATCGCCGCCAGATCGACGATGGCCGGCACGCCCGTGAAGTCTTGCAACAGCACGCGCGCCACCGTGAACGCAATCTCCTTGTTCGGCTCTGCTTTCGCATCCCACTGGGCGAGGGCCGCGATGTCGTTGGCGGTGACGTTCACGCCATCCTCGGTGCGGAGCAGGTTCTCCAGGAGGATTTTGAGTGAAAACGGCAACCGCTGGGCTTGCGGATATTTCTTGTAGACCGCGTCGAGGCGATAGATGGTGTAGCTGGTGTTAGCGACGGAAAGGGACGCTTTGCTTTGGAAGGAGTCGGCCATGATGAGAACCCTCATTTGCAGCAGGATGATCGTTTGAAGGTTATTGTCGCTTTTCGCAGGGCAGCGGCAACGGCGAGCTCGGCGGGCAAGTGGCGCCCGCTCGTTTTTCTTCCCATTTGCGAGTTGACATTTGCTCGGTTTTCTTCAGAATCAGGCCATCGTCTTGTGACTTCATTCGTTGCGGAGGAAATCATGCGCGCCACCCTCATTGGTTTGACCATCTTACTCGCGTCAACATCACTCTCGGCCCAGGAGAATCTGCAGATTCTATCCGCGGATCAAACGCCGCGTAAGCTGCTGCACAAGTTCTTGCTCGCCGAGGCGCAGAAGCACTTCGACACGCGACGGGAAGTCGTGGCCGCGATGAAGACGCCGAATGAGATCCACAAGCGGCAAGCAGACCTCAAGGCGAAGTTTCTAGCGGCGATCGGCGAGTTCCCCAAGAAGACGCCGCTGAACGCGCACGTTGTCGGTACACTCAAGGGCGACGGGTTCCTCGCGGAGAAAGTCATCTACGAAAGCCGGCCCAATCATCACGTCACCGCCAACTTTTACATCCCGGACGGCAAGGGCCCGTTCCCCGGCGTCCTCGTCCCGTGCGGCCACAGCACGAACGGCAAAGCGGCGGAGGCGTATCAGCGTGTTTGCATCCTGATGGCGAAGAATGGCCTGGCGGTGCTGTGCTACGACCCGATCGGGCAAGGCGAGCGCGTGCAACTGCTCGCAGAGAACAAGAAGCCCGGTATCCCAGGCAGCACCAGCGAGCATACCATGGTCGGGGTCGGGGCGATGCTCGTCGGCCAATCGACCGCAGGCTATCGCATCTGGGATGGCATACGCAGTATTGACTATCTCGTTTCCCGCCCGGAAGTCGATCCGAAGAAGGTCGGCTGCACAGGCAACTCCGGCGGCGGGACGTTGACTTCGTATTTGATGGCGCTCGACGACCGCATTGTCTGTGCGGCTCCGTCTTGCTACATCACTACGCTGGAACGTCTGTTCGCCACCATCGGGCCGCAGGACGCCGAGCAGAACATTCCCGGCCAGGTTGCCTTTGGCATGGAACACGCCGACTATCTCACGATGCGCGCGCCGCGGCCGACCTTGATGTGCGTCGCCTCCCAGGATTTTTTCGACAAGCAAGGCGCCCACACGAGTTTCCGCGAGGCCAAGGAGATCTTCGGTAAACTTGGCCATGCCGAGCGTGTGTCGCTGTTCGAGTTCGACGACAAGCACGGCTTCTCGAAGCCACGCCGCGAGGCCTCCATGCAGTGGATGCGGCGCTGGCTGCTGGACAAGGACGACGCGCCGAAGGGAGGCGACTTCAAAGTTTTCAGCGACGAGGAATTGCAGTGCACGCGCTCGGGCCAGGTGCTGGCCGACTTCAAGGGCGTATCCGCGTTTGGCCTCAATCTGATGGAAGGCAAGAAATACGCGGCCGAGCGTGCGAAGTTCCCGCAACTCAACGAGAAGGATCGGCAATCTGAAATCCGCCGGCTGATCGGCTTGCCGACCGAGATCCCGATGGCGAAATTGATCAGCCAGAAGATCCACTACCTCGAAGACCGCCTGAGCACGCACAAGGTCGTCTACGAAACCGAAAATGGCATCCTGCTGCCCGGCCTGCGTTTCAAGCACATTGCGTCGAAGGGGCCGCCGGTGCTCTACGTCCCCGCCAACGGCCTCCCCGCCAACGGCAAGCTGCCCGGCTGGCTGGTCGAGAAGTACGAGAAAAACCATCAGGAGGTCTGGATCTTCGACCTGCGAGGGCTCGGCGAAACCGCGCCGTCCGTGGCGAAGAAGCCCAGCTACTTCGGCGTCGATCAAAAGGAAGCGTGGCTGTCGCTTCACCTGAACCGCCCGCTCCTGGGTCAGCGTGTGCTAGACATTCTGTCGCTGCTGAAGATGATCAACAGCGACAACGTGCAGATCGTCGGCGAAGGCACAACCGGCCCAATCGTGCTGCATGCCGCGGCCCTGGACACGCGCATCCGTGAAATCTTGCTCGACGGCGAAGTGCGTCCCTGGATGGGCGTGGTGCAGCGGCCGATTACCTACAACGAGCTTACCAATGTGGTGCCGGGCGTGCTGAAGGTTTACGACCTGCCGGAATTGCAGAAGACGCTGGCGCCGCGGAAAATCACCACACGCGAGATCTTGAATTGATGCCGAGCAGCGGCGTTGGGTTCCGGTTTACAGCGACGTGTATCGATGCTATGATTCCGATGAAGGGATTCAAAACGCGTTCGGACTTGGTGTGCGATGTTGCCCGCATTCGATGACTTCGGGAATCTGCCGCCAGGAATCCACCTTTGCTCGGTAGAAGAATTGGCATCGCGTTTTGGCAGCGGGTCCGAGGAACGCGAAGCAGAGATTAGCGAATTACTCAATTTCATCGATGCAGCACGGAAAGCCGGCGTGCGCCGGCTCCTCGTGAACTGGAGTTTTGTGACAGGCAAACTTGATCCAAACGATGTGGATGTCGTCATTTTGCCCGGCCCTGATTATCCTCGGCAGGAAAAGGAGCTGGACAACGATGAATTGGTCTGGCCATTTCTTCAAGTGATTGTGGCCGCAGATGACGCAGATTTCGAAGCGTGGGCGACGAACCAGTTTGGCACCGATCGAAGAAGTCGCCCCAAAGGTGTTGTGGAGGTGAGGCTATGACCGAAATGCTCACAACGGAAGGATACGAGCAGACCAAGGAAAAATTGCGTGATCTGGAAGCACGCTTGGCAGGAATCGAAAAGCGTACCGACCTCGAGCCCAATCACATCGAAAGCGTTCGACGATCCTACCGAATGATGATGCGTGAGTACATCCGCGAGATCAAACTCTACGAGGCCAAGCACAAATCGTTGCCATCGGCATAGCGTGGCGCGACCATGAGGGAGCCTTCAGCATGAGTGGGAATCCACTGTTTGGACTGGGAATCGCTGCGAGTGCTGTCCTGCTGTTTGCGATTACGCCAGCGCTCCAAGCCCACCCCGATCTCCCGCCTGCGTTTGACAAGCGCATTCCCGATACCATTCAGGACCTGCAGGCCATCGAGCGGCATGTGCAGCAACTTGTCACTAAGGGGCTGTCCGGCGATTAGTGTTACAACTTCATCCGGACGGCCTGATGGTATAGTTCCACTCGCCGTGGAACTTTGCTGGGCGAAGATTCACCGACGCCAGTTCGTCGTCGGTGACCTTGATGCCCGTTGGGTAACTGTTTTT
>SHZY01000110.1 GCA_009692065.1 Gemmataceae bacterium | reverse complement strand
GCGCAAACCGAGCTTGGAGTTCCTTAAACTGTTGTTCCAGCCTGGCGCATCCTGCGCACGGTAGCGTCCCTGCGGTGGTCATAACGCGACATGATAAGCAGTGGCCGAAAACCGGGCAAGCCGAAGCCAGCTGCCCGTGAAGGGCTACCAGAATTGAACCACCTACCGATCTCGGATTGCTTTCATTCTGCAATCTGCAATCTGAAATCTGAATTCTGCAATCCATATTATGTTAGTGCGCAGTAGGTGCATGTCAGCGAAAACGACGGAGCAGATGTGACGGCGTTCAACCTCGATCGGAATCGACTGGAGCAGTTGACCCGGGCCTACGGGCAGGAGATGTTCGCACGGGTCTCACAGCGAGGTCCGCTCTTGTTTTCGCCGCGCTGGTGGGACGAACGCCTGATGGACTGGACGATGCACGACGAGGTCGTCAAGGTCCAGCTCTTTCGCTTCATCGACGCGCTGCCGCAACTTCGCTCGGCCGAGAGCATCACCCGCCATCTTCGCGAATACTTTGCCGAGACGCGTGATCACCTGCCGGGTTGGGCCCGCTTCGGCTTGCGATTCATCCCACGCCAGGGCTGGCTGGCGAACTTGGTGGCGACGACGGCGCATCGGAACGCCGAGAACCTGGCGCACAAGTTTATTGCCGGATCGAATCTCGAAGAGGCCTTGGCCGCAGTGGAGGACCTGCGCCGCAAAAGTTTGACGTTCACGGTCGATCTCCTGGGCGAAGCGACCATCACGGAAAAGGAAGCCGACAAGAGCCAGCAGGATTATCTCGAACTGATCGAAGGCCTGAGCGAGGAAGTCAACGCCTGGACGCCGATCGACCTGATCGACCGGGATGAGCGCGGCCCCTTGGCACGCGTCAACGTGTCGATCAAGCTGTCGTCGCTGTTCAGCCAGTTCGACCCGATGGCGCCGGATCACACCAGTGCCGTGGTGCGTGGCCGATTGCGGCCGATCTTGCGCTCGGCGATCAAGCACCGGGCATTCGTCAACATCGACATGGAGCAGTCGGCGTACAAGGACCTGACGATCCGCATTTTCCAGGAAATCCTCGACGAAGACGAATTCCGTGCGTGGCCCGACGTCGGCATTGCGATCCAGGTCTATTTGCATTCCTGCGAAAGCGACTTGCACGGTTTGCTCGACTGGGTAAAGCGGCGCGGCACGCTGGTCTGGGTTCGGCTCATCAAGGGGGCTTACTGGGATTACGAGACGGTGGTCTGCGCCCAGCAAGATTGGCCGCTGCCCGTCTATCGACACAAATGGGAGACCGACGCCAACTACGAGCGGTTGTCGCTTTTCCTGCTGGAGAATCACGCCTGGCTGCGTCCCGCGTTCGGCAGCCACAACGTGCGCAGCCTGGCGCACGCCCTGGCTGCCGCCCACCTCATGGGGTTGCCAGAGCGGACGTGCGAGATTCAGATGCTTTACGGGATGGGCGACCCGATCAAGGACGCGTTGGTGGAGCTTGGGCAGCGGGTACGCGTCTACACGCCGTACGGCCAACTGTTGCCCGGCATGGCATATCTGGTGCGGCGGCTGCTCGAAAATACCGCGAATACGTCATTCTTGCGTGCCAGCTTCGCGGAGCACGTATCGGAGGAGAAACTGCTCATGAATCCCGTTCAGCATGGAATCCAATCCCCGTTTAGCGTTCGCGCCGAAGCGCCGGAAGCTCCATCCCCGTTCAAGAACGAGCCGCTCGCTGATTTCAGCAAGGAAGAATATCGCCAGAAAATGCAGGACGCCTTCGTCGCCGTGCGCAAACAGATAGGTCAGACGTATCCGCTGGTCATCAACGGAAAAAAAATTGCGACTGAGAGCACCATCGATTCAATCAACCCATCGCACCAGCGCGAGATCGTCGGCAAGTGCGGCCAGGCGACCAAGGCCCACGCGTTGCATGCGATCGAAGCCGCCCACGCCGCGTTTTCAACCTGGCGTGACGTCGATCCCGAAGTGCGTACAGATTATCTCGTAAAGGCGGCGGCGATCACGCGGCGACGGCGTTTCGAACTGTCGGCTTGGCAAGTCCTCGAATGCGCCAAGAACTGGCGCGAAGCCGACGCCGACGTGTGCGAGGCCATCGACTTCCTTGAATACTACGCCGTCGAGATGCGCCGACTTGCCAAATCCGGCTCGCGCAATCTGCCGGGCGAGGACAATGAGTTCTTCTATGAGCCACGCGGCGTCGCGGTCGCAATCGCGCCGTGGAATTTTCCGCTGGCGATCCTGTGCGGGATGACATCGGCCGCCCTGGTGACCGGCAACACCGTGATCATGAAACCGGCGGAGCAATCGTCATTGATCGCGGCGAAGCTCATGGAGATCTTCGCGGAGACCGGTCTGCCCAGGGGCGTCGTCAATTACCTTCCCGGCATCGGCGAGGAGATCGGTCCGACGTTGGCCGAGCATCCGGACGTGGCGTTGATCGCGTTCACCGGCTCGCGCGGCGTCGGCATGCAACTTAACCGTCAATCCGCGGAGCTGGCGCTGGGGCAGACACACATCAAGAAGTTGATTGCCGAACTCGGCGGCAAGAATGCGATCATCATCGACGACGATGCCGACCTCGATGAAGCCGTCAGTGGCGTGGTCGCCAGCGCCTTTGGCTATCAGGGGCAAAAATGTTCTGCCTGCTCGCGTGCTATCGTCATGGAATCGCTGCACGATATTTTTCTGGAGCGTCTGGTCGAGGCCACCAAGAGCCTGAAGATCGGCCCTGCCGAAGATCCGAGTTGCAAGGTCGGCCCCGTCATCGATGACGAATCACGCCAGCGCATCCTCGGATACATCGAGAAAGGAAAGAAGGACTGCCGGATCGTCTACGCCGGCGATCCGGGCTTTCTCGTCAGCGAGGGGACCTATGTAGGGCCGCACATCTTCGCCGATGTGGCGCCGCAGGCCGTCATCGCCCAGGAAGAAATCTTCGGGCCGGTGCTCGCGGTCATCAAGGCGAAGAGTCTCGATGACGCGCTGACGATCGCCAACGGCACCCCCTACGCGCTGACTGGCGGCATTTACTCACGCAGCCCCGAGAACATTCGCCGCGCAAAGCGTGAGTTCCGCGTCGGCAACCTCTACATCAATCGCAAGATCACCGGCGCCTTCGTCGGCCGGCAGCCGTTCGGCGGGTTCAAACTGTCTGGCCTCGGCTCCAAGGCGGGCGGGGCGGACTATCTGTTGCAATTTGTCGTTCCGCGCGTAATTACAGAAAATACTATGCGGCGCGGCTTTGCCCCGAATATACTAGAATCGTAAGGCCTACCCCACCCGCCTGTTGCCGCTTGCGGCTGTCCCCCAAGGAGATTCTTCGATGAAACGCTACTGGTTCGGCTTGCTCGCCTTTTCCTTCGTCTGCCTGTCATTCGCGTGGGCGCAGACCCCAGCGGAGTTCAAGGGACACGACGGGCTCATCCACTCCGTCGCTTTCTCAAACGACGGCTCGATCCTGGCCACCGCCAGTTTCGACAACACGATCAAACTCTGGAATTTCGGCACGGGCAAGGAGAGCCAAATCCTCAAGGGGCACACCTCCCCCGCTACCGCGGTCGCATTCAACAACGACGGCACCATCGTCGCCACCGGCAGCTCCGACAAGACAATCCGATTCTGGAATCCCAAGGACGGCAAGTCCGTCAAGGAACTCAAGGGCCACACCGACGGCATCAGCTCGCTGGTCTTCAGCCCCAATGGCCAGGTGCTGGCCTCCGGCAGCGCCGACAAGTCGGTCCGCCTCTGGGATGCCAAGGAAGGCAAGGAGCTCAAGAGTCTCGGCGTTCACAAGGAATCAGTCTACAGCGTCGCCTTCAATAAGGACGGCACCGAACTCGCCTCGTGCGGCAACGACGGCGTCATCAAAATCTGGAGCGTCAAGGAGCTAAAAGAAATCAAGTCGATGATGGTCGATCTGCCCAAGCCGGTGATCAAGATTGAAGTGAAGAAGGAAGAGCCGCCCAAGGACAAGAAGGAAGTCAAGAAAAAGGACATGGGCAAGAAGGAAGAGCCGAAGGAAATCCGCGATGCCTTCACAGTCGTCGCCTTCACGCCGGACGGCAAACAAATCCTGTCGGTCGGCCATGACAAGTACCTGCGCTACTGGAATCTCGCCGACGGGAAGGAAGCGAAGAAGATCGGCCCGACGCCGGACTATATCTTCGGCCTGACCTTGTCGAAGGACGGTAAGCACGTCGCCACGGCCGGTTACGGCGGGAGCTTACGTGTTTACGAACTGGCCAGCGGCACGGAGGTTTACCCGGGGCCGAATGTCAAAGATAAGGAGAAAAATCTGGATCGGCGTGGGTGGATAACCTATTGCGCAGTCTTTGCGCCGGATGGGAAATCCATCATCACCGGGCATGAGAAATCGAGCAAGGGAATTGCCAAGGTGACGGCGGTAATCAAGTAAAGCCTTTTCTTCGTTTAGCGCCCGCAGATACCCTGCGGGCACTAAACGCAAGCCAGTTTTCAGTACGTCGCCCGTCCGCCGCTGATATCGCAGCACTGCCCCGTCGTAAAGCTCGCCTCGGCGCTCGCCAGGAAATGCACCAGCGCTGCCACTTCTTCCGGCTTGCCGACGCGGCCCATCGGTATCTTCGCCACCATGTAGTCCACGGTTGACTGCGGCATCCCTGCCAGGATCGGCGTCGCAATGACGGCCGGCGAGATCGCGTTGACCGTTATGTCGCCCATGCCCGCTAGCTCTTTCGCAAGCGACTTCGTGAAGCAGATCACCGCCGCCTTGCTCGCGGAGTAGGGGCCGAGCGTTGGGTTGCCTTCCTTGCCGGCGATCGACGCGATGTTGACGATGCGGCCGTACTTGCGCTCGCGCATGCCGTTGATGACGGCCTTGCAACACAGCACCGGCCCGATGGTGTTGATGGCGAGCACGCTTTCCCAATCTTCCTTGGAGAGTTCCCAGAGTTTGCCCGCTTTGCCGGTGATGCCCGCGTTGTTGACGAGGATATCGATGGGCCCGAGATGCGCGATGACGTCCTCGACGGCGGTTTCGACGTCGGCTTCCGAGGTGACGTCTCCCGCGACGGCATGGCCGCCGACGGCGATCGCGACGCGTTGGGCCCCGGCAGCGTTGCGGTCGAAGACGCCGACCTTGGCGCCAGCCGCCGCGAGCCGACGGCAAATCGCTTCGCCGATGCCTTGACCGCCGCCGGTGACGAACGCGACTTTGCCGTCGAGACGAAAGAACGTTTCCATGCTAATCCTCCAAGCTTTGCGCGTGCAATAACCCAGGGGTTCGCGACGCTCACCCCTGGGCTTACAATGAATCTTATGAAAATCCTCGTGATCGAAGCATGCGGCCTGCATCTCGGCTATCTGGGCTGCTATGGCAACGACTGGGTCGCAACGCCCAACCTGGATCGCCTCGCGGCCGAGAGCATTGTGTTCGACAATCACTTCATTGATCAACCGGACTTGCACGCTGAGATCGCGTGGGCCCATCGCAGCGTTGGCACGGGCCGGTACGCGCTGCCGGGCACGCAGTCCATGATGGCAAGCCTGGAGGTGAAGCCTCGGGTCGTGCAGGTGGATTCCGTCGATCGCTTTGCCAAGGAGGCATGGAGGTCCATCGGCAAGGACGATGCCTGGCTTTGGTTCGAAGGGCCCAGCCTGGTGCCGCCATGGGAGATCGAGGACGACTTGCTGGCAACGTATTTCGACGAGGAGGAAATCGAGAAGGGGCTGGCGCCGTGGCCCAATCCGCCGCTCGATCTCGTGGCATTGGATGTGGCTGAGTTATTGCAGCTTCAGAATACTTATGCCGCGGTCGTGACGGTTTTCGACGCGCAACTCGGCGCCCTGCTGGATCGGCTGCGTGAGCGGAAGATGCTGGACGACATGCTGCTCTGCGTAACAGCGCGGAGCGGGCTGCCTCTGGGCGAGCACGGTATGATCGGCATGCCGCGCCCCGGGCTGCACGATGAGCTGGTGCATGTGCCATTGCTCCTGCGCCTGCCTCGGGCGGCAGAAGCGGGCCTGCGGATTGCAGCGCTGACACAGCCGGTCGATCTGTTGCCGACGTTCTCGGAAACGCTTTTGCAACCGATTCCGCCGCTGCATGGCGGGAGTCTTTGGCCACTGATTCACGGCGAGGTCGAGCAGTTACGGCCATACGCCGTCGCCGGGCAGCGAATCGCGGGCTATGAGAACTGGCTGATGCGAACTTTGGATGCGGCATTGCATGTGCCGATCGGCCAGCCGGAGGAAGTTCCCGCACGCACGCCGCTGCTTTTTCTCAAGCCGGAGGATCGTTGGGAGGTGAACGACCTGTATCAGCAGCAAATGGCGACTGCGGATGCGATGGAAAAGGCGTTGCGGGCGTTTGCCGCAGCGATCAAGCAGCCGGGGCCGCTGTTGTGGCCACGAATTTAGCTCCGCTCTCCCCCGGAGGGGAGAAACAACGCGCGCCGTTGACCGATCTCGCTTTGTGCTTTACAGTACATACATCGCCCAATTCCCGCTGGAGATGACATGGCGCAGAAGAAAGGCAAAGATCTTGGCTGGCCGATCCTCACAAGCTCGCCTCTGCTCTTGCTGTTGGCGTTGACGGCCGCTTTCGGCATCTGGTTTCTCAACCGGGAGCAGAACGTCCGCGAACTCTCCTACGGCCATCTGATGCACATCTGCAAGGCAGACGATCCGACTACCCACTTCAACAACGTGCTGATCCGCAGAGGCTCGGAAATCCGCGGCGAGCTCATCATCACCGATACGATCTCCGACGGCAAACTCGAGGCGCAGCCATCCGAGGAAAAGAAGTTGTTCCGCACCCGCATCGGCCTGGCCTCGGATGCCCTACTGATGGCGAGGCTCGACGAGCGCGCTGGCCCCAATTACCAGGGCGAGGAAGAACGCACGCTGCAAGATGGACTCCAGGCTATCTTGCTTGGGTTCGTCATGATCTTCCCGTTCTTGATCTTCGGGTTCTTTCTCCTGCGCTGGATGTCGGGCGGCGGCGGCGCTCTCACCTTCGGCCGCAGCAAGCACAAATTGTACGCACAGAAAGATCTGAAAATCACCTTTCAAGATGTCGCCGGCATCGACGAGGCCGTCGCCGAGCTGCGCGAGATCGTTGACTTCTTGAAGACGCCGGAAAAATATCAGGCACTGGGCGGCCGGATTCCCAAGGGGGTGCTGTTGGTTGGTCCGCCGGGGACGGGCAAGACGCTGCTGGGCAAGGCGGTCGCCGGCGAGGCCGATGTGCCGTTCTTCTCGATGAGCGGGTCTGACTTTGTCGAACTCTTCGTCGGCGTCGGCGCCAGCCGGGTGCGCGATCTCTTCAACCAGGCCGATACGCAAGCGCCGTGCATCGTCTTCATCGACGAGCTCGACGCGCTCGGCAAAACGCGCGGCGGCCTGTCCGTGGGCGGCCACGACGAGCGCGAGCAGACGCTCAATCAGCTCCTCGTCGAGATGGACGGCTTCGATTCGAACCGCGGCGTCATCATCATGGCGGCCACAAACCGGCCCGAGACGCTCGATCCCGCGCTGATGCGGCCGGGCCGATTTGACCGCACGGTCGTCGTCGATCGTCCGGACCTCGTGGGCCGCGAGGCGATCCTCAAGGTCCACACGCGCGCAGTGAAGCTCGCGGACGATGTCGATCTGCGCCATGTCGCCAGTCTGACGCCCGGTAGCGCCGGCGCCGATCTGGCGAACATCGTTAACGAGGCCGCCCTCCTGGCCGCTCGCAAGAGCCGCATTGCGGTGGCGATGGCCGACTTCAACGAAGCCGTCGAGCGCGGCGCGATCGGCCTGGAACGCAAAAGCCGTATCATGACGCCCGAGGACAAGTTGCGCGTCGCCTATCACGAAGGGGGCCATGCGCTGGTAGCCTGCGCTTTGCCCAATACGAGTCCGGTTCACAAGATCACGATCATCCCCCGCGGCGTCGGCGCCCTCGGCTACGTTTTGCGGCGCTCCGAGGACGAGCGCTACATGAAAACCAAGGGGGAGCTTGAGAGCGACATCAAGGTCTCGCTCGGCGGCACGATCGCCGAGGAGATCATCTACGGCGAAATCGCTAACGGCGCGACCAGCGACTTGAACTACGCCAACATGATCGGCCGCAAGATGGTGAAGATGTACGGCATGAGCCGGCTCGGGCGCATCTACTATCCGGACGAAACGGGGAACCCGTTTCTCGGCGGCCTCATGCCGCTTGAAGGCCCGCGCGAATACAGCGAGGAGACCGCACGTGAGATCGATATGGAGGTCCGCAAAATCATCGAAGACTCGCTTGGCGAAGTGCGTAAAATATTGGCGGACCGCCGCGGGGCTTTGGAGGCCGTGGCAAAACTGCTGATGGAAAAGGAAACCATCGACGGCAATGAATTGCGCGAGTTGCTTGAGGCGCACCATTCGGGCCCGAAGCTGGTGCCGGCGTCGGAGGCCATCGTCGCGGTTGAACGGCCGAGTGACGACGAACCGAAAGAGGTCCGAGACTCCGTTAAGCAATAATCGAAAAAAAAAACTCCCTGAACTTACGCTTGGGAAGACGAGCCCCGACCGTGAGGGAGCGATAACGCAAGTCTCCTCCCTCACGGTCGCGGCTCGTTCTGTGGGAAGTCAACCCGCCTCAGGATTCCATTCCCTCGCCTTCCTGTTTACAATAAGAGATTAGGATTTCGCAAGCTTTCTATCGGTGCTGCAATTAACGTGATCCTTCCCATTCACCAACCGGCCGGCGTACGCGATGCGGTGCCAGGTTTGCTGGACGTTGCCGACGAAACGCTACGCGCGTGGCTGGCGGAGCGCGGTGAGAAGCCGATGCGCGCCAGGCAACTGCGGCGCTGGCTGCTCGTGGGGGGGGCCGAGTCGTTCGAGTCCATGTCGAATTTACCCAAGACGTTGCGCCAGCAGTTGGCTGAAGACTTTGCGCCATTGGCGAGCCGGGTCGCCAAGCATCTGCGCGCCAGCGACGACACGCACAAGCTGCTCGTCGAAGTGGGCGATCACAAGTTGATCGAATGCGTGCTGATCCAGGACGAGGGGCGGCGCACGGCATGCATCAGCACCCAGGTCGGCTGCGGCATGGGTTGCGTCTTCTGCGCTAGCGGGCTGAACGGTGTCGATCGCAACCTGAGCGTTGCTGAGATCGTCGAGCAGTTGGTGCGCCTGCGCAATTTGCCGGGCCCTGGAAACGCCACCGCACCCGACGGCGTCCAACGGTTGACCCACATCGTCGTCATGGGCATGGGCGAACCGCTTGCCAATCTCGACAATCTGCTGGCGGCGCTGGAGCTTGCGACCGCGAAGGACGGCCTCGGCATCGGCGCGAGGCACATCACCATCTCGACGGTGGGGTTGCCGGTGAAAATCCGCCGCCTGGCCGATCTCGGCAAGCAGTATCACCTCGCCGTCTCGCTGCACGCGCCCAACGACGAGTTGCGAACGCAGATCGTGCCGACGAACGACAAGACGGGACTGGCAGACGTCCTGGCCGCGGCTGAATATTTCTTTGCCAAGACGGGCCGGCAGGTGACCTATGAATACGTGCTACTCGCAGACCTCAACGACCAAGCGGTTCATGCCCGCGAGTTGACGGCACTCTTGCGTGGCCGGCGGGCGCACGTGAATCTGATCCCGTTCAACGATGTCGAAGGGCTTCCGTATCGGCGTCCGAGCGTGGAATCGCTGCAAATATTCACGAATACCTTGCAACAGGGCGGCATCAGTGTCAAAGTACGTAAACGCAAGGGCTCGCAGATCGACGCGGCATGCGGGCAACTGCGGCGCAGCGTGACGCAAGGCTAACCCGCTTGCGGCTTAGCGATCGGGACGCGCGTGGCGAGCGCTAGGCCGCAAGCGGCGCTCGAGACCGGAACCCTCCGCGGTCTCGGCTGTTTCATCTGGTAATGGAGGAGGCTCCTCCAACTTGAGGCGGTTGTAAACTTGACCGGCGAGACCAGCACGCAACTGGCGCTCCGCGATTCGGACATCCGTCTAATGCTGCGAGTCCGCGATGACGATGTCACGGCCTTTGCCGAAATCGTCGAATTGTATCACCATCGCCTCGTCACTGTTATGCACCACCTCGTCGGCAACAACGAGGAGGCGGAGGACCTGGCACAGGATGTCTTCCTACGCGTCTATCGGGGCCGCAAGAAGTATCATCCCAAGGCGAAGTTCTCGACCTGGCTGTTCACGATCGCGAAAAATCTGGCGTTCAACATCTTCCGCACCAGGCAGCGCAAGCCGACGATCCCGTTGAACGTCCGTGATTCCGGTCCCTTGGGCCCGCGGCCGGCCGAGCAGTTGGTGCTTGATCGCGAGTACCAACCCGATGAACGCATGCAGCAGCAGGAGCTGGTGATGATCGTGAAGCAGGCGCTGAACACGCTGAACGAGCGGCAGCGCGTCGCGGTCGTCTTGAACAAATTTGAAGACATGAACTACGCCGACATTGCCGACGTGATGGGTCTGACGACCAAGGCCGTCAAATCGCTGCTGAGTCGGGCACGCGACAACCTACGGCTGGCGTTAAAGGACTACATCCGCATGGATGAGACAGGGCCGGAGGAGTGAGCCGCTTGCGGCGCAGCCACCACATGGCGCTGGGTTATGCTACGCTGCAAGCGGGCGGGGAGAAGGGATCGAACATGCCATTGAATGAAGACGACAAGGCCGAACTGGTGGCGTACCTGGACGGCGAGCTGGACGAAAGCGCAACGCAAGCGGTCGAGGCGAAGATCGCGGCCGATCCAGATGCGAGCGCCGAACTCGACGCGCTCAAGCAGACCTGGGGCATGCTCGATTATCTGCCGAAATCGAGCCCTTCGCCGAATTTCACGAATCGAACGATGGAGCGACTCACCCTGGAAAAGGTGGGCGGCAGCAAGACGATGCCGATGCCATGGCAAGGGCTTGGCTGGCTTGGCGCGCTGGGGTGGTCTATGGCAGTCGTCAGCGCCCTGGGCGTCGGCTATCTCACCATGGCCTATGGATTCAAGCCGACGCCAATACCCGAGCCGCTTCCCGATCCGGATGCGGTGGTCTTGGCTCAGCACGCCGATTGGCTTGAGCAGCTTCGCCAGCGCGAGCCGCAAGCTTTTCAAGCGATCAAGAGTGCCCCGAGCGCGTCCGCCAAGCTCACGCTCATCAACGAGCGGCGCGACTTCGAACTGATCGCCGCGCAGCCGCCGTCGGTGCGCGACCAGTGGGACAAGCTCGGCCGGGAGGGGAAGGTCCAATTCCTTGCCAAGCTACGCGCGGAGGAGCGTGAAAAGCACGAACAATGGGTGCTGGCCAAACGATTCTGGAAGGAGCTGGAGGGCAAAAAGGAAATCCCGTGCCGACGGGCCGATTATCCGGGCGGGAAGGTCAAGGACTACGTCGAGAATTACCTGATGCCGTACTTGAGCGCCGAGGAGAAAACGCAACTCACCAATGCGGAGGGACGCTGGCCGGACTATCCGCGTACGCTGGTGGAGATCGCAAGCAAACGCCCGTCCGCGCTGCCGACGCCGAACACGCCGCGCGAATTCGCACTGTTGCCAATGCCGGTGCAGCAACGTTTCAAAATCGAACCCAAAAAACCGGGCGGCAAACCGAAGCTGATCAAGCCGCTGGACAACTTCAAAGGCCCCAATTTCGCAAGTCATGTGGTGGAAATCGGGTTGAGTACCAACAAGCTTCCGTTCGGCCACGAATATCTCGCTTGCAACACCAACACGCTGCTCGTACCGATGAGAGAATTCGTAGACGACAAGCTAATGCCGGCCGTCAAGGATCACCCGGCGGACTTACGCAGGTTCACCGACAGCGAGGGCAAATGGCCCGACTATCCGCTGACGATTCAAGAGCTGGCGAAGAAGTACAAGCTGGACCCGCCGTGGCACTATCTGCCGGAGCCGGAGCGGTGGCGGTGGGATGCGTACCGCAATCTCAATTGCAAATCGTGGGGTTCGGAAGTCGCCAAGGAAAAGAAGGCTCCGTGAGCTGACATCATGTACCCACACCGCATCCGCTTGCGTGGTCCCTGGGAGTGCGAGCCGATCTCGAAGTCTCTCGCACCCCGCCGTGTCACCATGCCTGGCCGCTGGACCGACGCGGGATTGGCGGACTTTCGCGGCGATGCGCGCTTCGTTCGCAAGTTCGGCTATCCGGGGCGGGCCGATCCAGCCACCGAGCACATCTGGCTGATTTGCGATGGCTGCACCGGTTGCCGTGATGTTCGCCTCAATGGCCAGCTGCTAACGGACCAATCCTGCGACCGTTTCGCGTTCGATGTTACCCGGATCATGGACCAGCGCAATCGGCTCGAAGTGCTGATTCAGGGCGACTCCGATGAGGCCGGACTATGGGGCGAGGTGGCGCTGGAGATGCGCCGGCACGCCTACCTGGCCGACGTGAAGGTCGAGCGCGCGGCTTCGGGCCTGGTCATCACGGGGGCTGTCATTGGTATCTCGCCGCAACCTCTAGATTTGTACGTGCTTGTGGACAATCGTCATGCCGACTATCGCACGATCGTGCCGGCCGCGACTGGGGAAGAATTCCGGATCGAGCTTGCCGAGATCGCCTCGTCGCATCAATTGGTGCGCCTGGAATTGATTCACATCTCGTCAATTTGGTATGCCGTCGAATTGCCGATTCCGCGTTGGCATTCGGCTTGAAGCTGTGTTATAACCGATGACCGGAAAAAAGGTTGGGGCGAAAACAAAGTGGCAATCCGTAGGCCGATGCGTTTCGTCTAGACAAGAGACTTGTTTTGTAGTGGTTCACTGTTTGAAGGAGCTATTCTCATGCGCAAGTTTGTGCTCGGTGCGTTGGCCTTGGGGTTGTTACTCCCCGCCGCCTCGCAAGCGGCGTGCTGTTATTTCTCGGCGAAGAATACCGATATTCTTCAGCCAGCCCAGAAGGTGTTCATCACCTGGGACCCCGCGGAAAAGGTCGAGACGTTCACCGTGCAGCCCAAGTTCGAAGGCAATGCCCTCGACTTCGGCATGGTGATCCCGACGCCGACGCAGCCCAAGCTGCACGAGATGCCTCGCGATTTCTTCAAGCACCTCGCGATCTACACGATCCTGAAGCAGCGTGAGTCGCCGCACTCCAAGCTGTTGCCGGTGACGCAAATTTACCGCAACTTTGGAGTCGGGGCGCCGCAGGCACGCATGGCCGGCCTGGCGGAGAAAGCCGATGGCAAGAGCGAACAGAAAAAGCCGACCGTCATCGTGCTCGAAGCCGGCGTGGTCGGCTCGCTCGATTACAAGATCATCGAGGCGACCCGTGCCGATGACCTCTTCGTCTGGCTCAAGGACAACAAATATAGCTACTCCGGCGATGAGGCCACGCTCAACCATTACATCCAGAAGAAATGGCTCTTCACCGTCATGAAGATCGACACGATGCAGATGAATCGCAACAAAGATGGCACCTTCAACGGCGAAGTGTCGCCGACGCGGTTCCAGTTCGCCTCCGACAAGCTCGTTTACCCGCTCAAGATCACGCAAATTTCCGTGCGCGAGCGGACCGAAGCGCTCTTCTATGTGCAGGCCCCCTTCAAGGTCGATCTGCAGGGCGACATGACCTACCAGTACAACTGGCTCACGATGCTCGATTGGTCGCGCGGTTGTCAGGGGGGCATCCCCGGTCGCGGCCAGGTTTGGCTGGATGGCATGCAGGCCCAGATCCCGGCTCTCATGGCCCGCGCGCGCGCGCTTAATTTCCAGTTCCAGCCCCGCCAGCGCCCGCAGCCCAACAAGAACGGCCACATCCCAACGACGATGGAATGGGCCCGCAAGCTGACCAAGAGCGACGTCGGCGTCTTCGCCGGCAAGGCGCCTTACAGCGAGACGGTCCCGAACGTTGACGAAGGCTTCACCGCCGCCGACCTGAAAGATCCCGCTCGCGCTGAGGCGATCTACAAGGTCATCCTCGCCCGCCTGGCCAAGGCACAGCAAGAACGCCCCTTCGGCTACCTGGTGCGCCACGCTCCGGCCAACGATGTCAAGGATTTGCAGCAGCTCGCCGGCCATCTCACCCTGGACCTGTTCATTACCAAGTTCCGCAAGACCTTCGCGCGGGACGAGATGAACGACGACCTGACGATCGTGCCCGCACGCTACAACGGCGCCGAGGATAATTCCGAGTATGAAGAGATGCTCCCCAGCTCGCCGCCGTGAGAGGAAACGACGAGTGATGAATAGCAACCAAGCCCCGCGATGATCGCAGCGATTCGCGGGGTTTCTTTCCAATCGACACCTGGGAAAATAAACGAGCACGTCATGCGGCCCATCATCCGTTTGTTGTTAGTCGTTCTTGCCGCTTCGGGAAGCACCATTTCGGCGCAGGACAAGAGCGCCGCGATACCGCCACGCTTCCAATCGCTCGCCAAGGACGGCCGCTTTCGCCTGACGCGCATCCTCGGCACGCCCGAGATGGCGCCGACCTTTGGCCACACGTCATCGTTCTCCGCAGACGGCAAACTCGCGGTCTATGCGGAAGACCTGACGACCGGCGATGAAAAAACGCCGCGTCTGCGTTCCCGCCTTCTCATCTGGGACCTGCAATCCAAGGCCTGGCCGCGCGAAATTGACTTTACAGGCAAAAATGTGACGGCCCTCACGCTGTCCGCGGACGGCAGCAAGGTGTTGCTGGCGGGCCAAGTCGTCGTGGTGAAAGCGAGGGCAGACAAGGACAAGGATCAGGAGAATGACTACCGCGCCTACCTGAGTCTGTTGGACCTGAACACCGGCAAGGAGATTTACGGCTTCTTGACCAAGGACACGCTCATCTACTCCGTCGCGCTGGCGGCCGACGGGAACACGGCGCTGACCGGATGGGAAGGGGTGAAGCGTTGGGACCTCAAACAAGGCAAGGAGCTGGCTCCCTTCAAGGACGTCGTGGGAAGCATGATGGCGTTCGCCTGGCTTCCGGGCGGCGCGCAGTTTCTCGCCGGCGATAACTTCGGCAAGGTCGTGCTGCGCGATCTGGGCAAGGACAACCCGGTGCGAACTTATGAAAGCAAACAAAGGAAAGTCGCTTTTACCTGGTGGCTCGGCGTGTCCCGGGACGGCAAACGCTTCGTTTCCGGCAACGAGTACTCGCAGGTCAGCTTGTGGGAAACCAGCACCGGCAAGGAAATCAGCCTCCTTCCGAGCGATCCCGTCCATGACTTCGTCAACGCCATCGCGCTTGCCGACGACGGAAAGACCGTGCTCTGTGTGCGCGGCAAAGCCAATCCGGCCCCCGACGACTTCGCCGGCGCCCGCCTCATGGCCTGGGATGGCGAAGCCAACAAGGTTCTCTGGTCGCACACCGTTTCCTATCGCGGCCGAGTCTCCATGCTTGTCCAGGGGGACAAGCTCCTCGTCGGCGGCGGGCCGAACCTGTTCGAAACCTGGAACATCAAGGACGGCAAACTCCTCGAAAGCTGGGGCGGTCACAAAGGGAGCCTCAACGCGCTCGCCGTCACGACCAGGGGAGATATCCTCTCGACCGGCCAGGAAGGCGTCCTCATGACCTGGCGCAACGGCCAACTCGTGGACAAATCGCCGTCACTCGGTGGACCAATCCTGGCTTTGGCAATCTCGAAAAACCGCGAACACGGGCTTACCGGCGGTGCCGATCTCGCCATCCGTCATTGGTCTGCCAAGTTCGAGCGGCCGGCTGTTTGGAAAAGAAGCCACACCGGCGCGATCACCTCGCTCGCGTTCAGTGACGACGGCAGCTGGGCCTGCTCCGGTTCCGCCGATCGCACCATCAAGATCTGGAACCTGGCGACCGGCAAGGACGTCGCCACCATCACCGGCCACTCCGAAACCGTCAACGCCGTCGCCATTTCGCCCGACGAGCGTTGGATCGCCTCGGCCAGCGACGACAAGACCGTTCGACTGTCGCCGATCAAGGACGGCAAGCCCGACCGGGACCGCGATCCCGTGGTGCTCGAAAAGCACACCAAGGCCGTCTTGTGCGTGGCGTTCTCGCCCGACGGTAAGACGCTTCTCTCCGGCAGTCAGGATCAAAAGATCATCGCCTGGAAATGGCAGAAGGGCGAATTCGACTTCTTCATCCCGGGCCACAAGAACTGGGTCACGTCGATCGTTTTCGTCGACGAGAAAACCGTCCTGTCGTGCAGCGATGACCTGAGCATCTGCGAGTGGGATATGGCGACGGGCAACGAGACGGCCCGCATCGATTTCGGCAGCGTCGGAGACAGCCCGCGCTGCATGACTCTGGCGGGCCCGGATCGGCTGTTGGTGGGAACGTCGAGCTGGCTGATCTATGATTTTCAAAGGCGCAAGTAAATCGATCTGAGCCTGAAGCGTAAGCGAAGAGTTTGACAGAATCTTCGCTTACGCTTCAGGCTCGGACGGAGTTACTTCGCCGCAACCGCCTCTTTCCAGAACGGGCTGATGCGGTGGATCTTCTTGAGCACCTGATCGCGGTCGCCGTTCGTCTTCGCCTTGGCGAGCTTGCCTTTGAGCTTGGTGAGTTTCTTGCGGCGTGAGCGCGTGCGGCGCAGTTCTATCTTCTTTTCGACCATGATACAATGACCTCGCGGTTTGGTGCCGTGTTGACGTCAACGAAGCAATTATTGTAGCAGCTTTGCGATTCTGAGCCACTATTGAGGTTTCAGCCATGCGAAAGAATGCCCTGTGGATTGTCGGCGGCTTCATCCTCGGATGCTTCGCGACCGTTTACTGCACCCATCAATGGATTGTCCAGGCCCAGCAGTCCGAACGGCCGGGCAATTCGCTCGACAATCCCGTGGACATGCCACGCGACTTGAGCGGGCTGTCGATCAAGACGCCGCGCATTCGCATCGTCCACACCACCGACCCCTGGCAGGAAGGCGGGTCGATGTACCTGCAAGAAGTCGATCCCTGGCTCGGCTGGAAGTGGGGCAAGGACCTCACCCAGCGCAGCTTCCGCGAACGCGACGGCGTCTACGGCGATCACGGCAAGATCGACGGCATCATGCTCGCCGACGGCGCCACCAAGATGATGGACCGCTCGCACACCAACTCCTGCGGCTCTTGCCACAATGTCCCCTACCGCGACGGCGGCGCCGGTATGACCATCGCCAAGAACGGCGCCACGGGCCGCAATACGCCGCACATGTACGGCACCGGCATCATGGAAATGATCGGCCAGCAGATTCGCCTGCAAGCTTATGCCATTGCCGACACCAGTCGCGACGGCTGGATCTCCAAGGAAGAAGCCAAGGGCAAACGCCTCATCATCTACAACCTCCCCGCAGGCGAACCCGGCCGCGTCGCCATCGACCTCGGCTCGTTCGACGATGAAAACGGCAGCGGCTTCCCGAACCTGAACCCGATCATCTGGCCCGCCTTCGTCGATAGGAACGGCCAGCGCATCGCCTGGGCCAAGGGTTACAAGACCCCCGAGGTCGCCGGCTTCCAGATCGAAGTCCAGGTCTACGGCTTCGGCACGCCGTACCTGCCGTTCCGCCCCGCGATCTCGACGACGATCCGCGCCTTCACGCTGACGCCGTTCGACATCCATTCCGGCCTGCAAACGCATGACCCGACCACCTACACCAGTCCGAATCGCGACGCCCATGCCCTCGTCTCCAACGCCGGCTGCCAGCAATTCATCAGTGCCGCGGGCAAGGATCGCGGCGGCGTGCGCGCCCCGACCAAGACCGGCCTGCCCGGCATCAGCCTCGACGACCCCGATCGCGACGGCTACTGTGAGGAGCTCTCCGAAGGCGATATGGACGTTTCCGAATGGTATCTCCTCAATCATCCGTCCCCTGCCCGCGCCAAGATCACGCCCGAAGTTGCCGCCGGCGAAAAACTCTTCGCCAAGATCGGCTGCGCCAGCTGCCACACGCCCGACTGGACCTTGCTCGCCTCGAATCCGAACGCCAAGGACTACACCGAGAAGTTCACTGGCGACCGCCGTTTCTTCGATCTCGAAGTCGCCTGGAACGACAAGACCGACCGCCTCGAAGGCAAGCTCAACTACCTCGTCAACAAAATTACGAGCTGCGACCCTAAGGGAGCGGACCGCGAACGCATGGTCCCCAAACGCGGCGCCTTCACCGTCCGCGGAATCTACAGCGATTTCAAGTATCACGACGTCGGCGAGGACTTCTACCAGATGCAGTACGACGGCAGCATCGTCCGCCAGTGGCGCACCACCCCGCTCTGGGGCGTCGGCCACACCGCCCCCTATGGCCATGACGGCGCCGATCTCGATCTCAACACCACCATCCGTCGCCACGGCGGCGAAGCCCTCGATTCACGCAACGCCTACGTCAAGCTCAGCGATGCCGAACGCAGCCAGGTGCTCGCCTTCCTCAACAACCTCGTCCTCTACCAGACCGATCAACTCCCGACCGACCTGCAAGGCCGCGGCCAGATCGCTGACAACTACAAGGTGCAAGGCATGAACGTCGGCCTGGAATGCTTCAACTCCGAACATCTCTTCCGGACTCCGGTCAAGATCGAAGGCCCGATCCGCAACATCAAGGGCGAAAAGATCACCTCCCGCGCCGGAACCAACATCCGCCAGGCTTACGGCCTCGACCTCCAGTTCCTGCGCGACACCGACGGCGACGGCTTCCCCGACGTCATCGACCCTGAACCGCTAATCCGCGGCTACCGCGACGGCATCCGCTAACGCCATCTTCCTCCCCTCTCCCCTCCGGGGGAGAGGGGCCGGGGGTGAGGGGGCTGGATCCACAGTATTGTTGGAACAAAATCGTGTTTTGGTTTTTGATCTTTGCTGAAGAAAATAAAATATATTGCTTGACAATAGCAGTAAGTCGCTGATAGCTTCTGTCTATTGCGTGGAATCCCCAACACTTCTTTTTCCACAAAGGACGATGCACCGTGTTCAGCGCACTTTTCTCGCGACTAGGTAAGCCTATGTACACAGGGGGGGGCAGCGGCTCAACTCCAGGCGCGGGTGTGTCGTCTTGAATGCTGAACGGCTGGATGAACGAATTCTTCCTTCGGCTGCCACAACCACCTGGGCGCCGGCCGGCGTCAACTTATTGTGGAGCAATGTCAACAACTGGAACGGGGGGCTTCCGACAAGTTCGAAGGTCGTAATCTTTAATGGTACCGGTGGCGGTGCCGCTAGCTGCACCTACGACAATTCCGTCCAATCCGCGAACCAGGTTGTGGCCGGCATCACGACGCAAAACAACTGGAGCGGCACGTTTAGCTTGACAGGTAGCCTCACGTTGACAGTTTCCTCGCTGTCCAACGACAACACCACTGGGTTCCAGTGGACAAGTCAAGGAACCATCTCGCAAGCCGGCAGCTCGGACGTGTTGATCATCGCCGGCGGCGGTACGGCAGCCAACAATTTCTGGAACAACGGGAGCATCGCCGATATGATGGCGCAAAGCAATATCTACATCAACGGCTCCACGACGCTGCGTATAACGCAGAACGCAAACACCCTGGGGGACAACATCATCATTGGACAGGACGGCAATGGCGGCTCAACCCTCGAGTTCTACAACCAAGCCATGACTCTGAACGTGACCCTCAACGCCGGTATTGTGGTAAGCGACAACACAGCCGACGGCAGCAGTCCTAATTAGCTTCTGTTCGACACCGACGTGACCCAGATCGGGATGGCGACCAAGGGCCTCGGCGTTATGAGCGGCAATTCCTTCATCGACAACTATGGAATCATTATTCGCATCGCTGCCGGCATGTATCAAATTGAGCTCCCGATCAGGAATAACTCTACCTACGACGGACATCCCGCCACGCTGGACGTCCAGTCCGACCTTTGGATTTCCAAATCGCTAGCCGCAACGGCAAATTATTCGGTTGATCAGGAGGCGGGAAAGACGATCCTGGAAAGCTCGGCGACACTGAAATGTCGGGGCGTCCTCATCGTGGCGGGAGCCTTGCAAACTTATGGCGGTGGAGCGCCCACTATCTCGAAGGATACTGGATTTACCACCACACTTCTCACGGTTACGGGTGGCACGATAACGATCTCCGCCGACAGCGGCGAAGACTATGGGGCCCTCGTCGTGAACGGTGACATGAGTTGGACTGGGGGTACCTTCGAAGCGTGGATCGACGGAGACACAGCGAACACGCAACCCCAGATGTTCGTCGAGGGTAACTTGACGGTGTCGAGCGGTGCGCATCTGCACATAAACGTTGTCGGAGACCTGACGAGCGCGATGGACTGGCGTCCCATAAGGGCAACCCTTTACATCACGGGCACCCTAACGTTCGACAGTAGCACCCTTTTCGACATTTTCTACACCATCGCCAACGTTCCGGGTAACCCGGTGATAGCCATTGATGTGACATCGAAGTGATATCAGGGCCTCTGTGCCTGAGACACGCGACGTCGCTCCCTATTTTCTAGGAGGCGGAACCCGTGGTATATATCCGACGTTTCATGTCTATGTTCTGCGCCGCGACCCTTGTGGCCGGTCTGGGCCAGGGAAAATCCTGTGCCCAGCCGGCCAGCACACAAGCCGAGAAAATCATTGCCCACCCTGAATCCAAGGCCACATTGCCTGCTGGAGCGCTCGCCCGTCTAGCAGCCCGTTGAAAAACGCCTCTTGACAGGCATGGTATGCTGTTGCCCAGATGTTGGGGATATCAACGTACCGAAGACCAAGGAGTCACGATGGCTCTGGGCAAACGAAAACGCGAAGAGCAAGGGCTGTGGATCGCCACCACT
>SHZY01000109.1 GCA_009692065.1 Gemmataceae bacterium | reverse complement strand
CAGTGGTGGCGATCCACAGCCCTTGCTCTTCGCGTTTTCGTTTGCCCAGAGCCATCGTGACTCCTTGGTCTTCGGTACGTTGATATCCCCAACATCTGGGCAACAGCATACCATGCCTGTCAAGAGGCGTTTTTCAACGGGCTGCTAGGTTGGCCGCCGTGGAGAATACCGCAACCGCAAGGAGAGTCGTTGATCGTTTCATGGAGGCACCTCGATTTCACAAAATGATCGACGTCGCGTCAGGACCGATTTGGACCTGGTTTGCATCTAATCGCCACCGTTGTCTTGTTAAACTAGCTTCCACCGACGGCCAGATTCTGCAGCTTTGCCCAGCCGCTTGCGGCGTCGCGCTCGCCAAATGAAACAGACCGCTACGGATTTCTCGCTGCGAGCGCAAAGCCGCAAGCGGCTGAAATTGGTATCCTTTCTACAGCTTGCAGAAACAGTGCCAGGGACCATAACGGCGCATGACGATCCTCTTTTCCGATCCTCTGTTTCAGAGGCACGAGACGGGCCGGCATCCGGAAAACCCCAACCGGCTGATCGCCATCCAGAATCGGCTCGAAAGCGCCGGGCTGGTGACGCGATGTGCAAAGGGGACGTATGCCCCCTTATCGCCCAGCGATCTGTGCGAAATTCATACAGCCGACGTGGTGCATCACGCTCGCCGACTGGCCGAGGCGGGCGGCGAATGGTTGGACGCCGACACGTTCGTCTGTCCCGAATCGTATCAGGTCGCGCTGGCGGCGGCAGGGGCAGGGGCGGCGGCGGTCGAGCAGGTGATGCGCGGCCCCCAGCGGACTGCCCTCTGCCTCGTGCGTCCTCCCGGCCATCACGCCACGCCGACACGGAGCATGGGCTTTTGTTTGTTCAACAACATCGCCCTGGCGGCTCAGCATGCCCGCAAGACTTTTGGCCTCGAACGCATTCTGATCGTCGATTGGGACGTGCATCACGGCAACGGCACGCAGGACGTATTCTGGACCGACCCGACCGTATCGTTCGTCAGCATCCACCGCTTCGGGCACGGCTTCTACCCCGGCACGGGCGACGCCGATGAGACAGGCTCCGGCGCCGGCCTTGGCTTCACGCGGAATGCGCCGGTGCGATTCGGCACGTCGCGCCTGGATTACGCAGCGCTGTTTCGGAACGCGATCGAGGAAGCCGCCGCCAAGATCAAGCCGGATCTGGTGCTCCTGAGCGCCGGCTTCGACGCGCACGTGCGCGACCCGATCGGCTCGCTCGGCCTGGAAGTGGAGGATTTTGCCGACATGACGCGCACGCTGCGCGGCATCGCCGCGACGCACGCCCAGGGCCGGTTGGTCAGTTGCCTGGAAGGCGGTTACAATCTGGAAGCACTGGCGGAATGCGTGCAGGCGCATCTGGAGGAATTGCTCATTTAGCCCCGCATCGTAGGTGCGGGGCCAAACGAAATCGAGGAACATACTCATGCATTTCATGATTGCGTTCTTGTCCGTTGCCATGGCCGGCAACCCGGCCGTGCAAATCGTCACGCTCGGCGACTCCATCACGCGCGGCGTGCGCGCGGGAGTCAAACCTGAGGAGACTTTCGCATTTCAACTGCAAAAGGCCCTCGGTAAAGAGGACATCAAGACTGACGTCGTCAACGTCGGCATCGGCGGCGAACGCACCGACCAGGCGTTACAACGCCTCGATGCCATTCTCAAGCTCAAGCCGAAGATCGTCACGATCATGTATGGCACCAACGACAGCTACGTCGACAAGGGCGCCAAGGACGCGCGGATTTCGGCCGAGGAATATGGCCGAAACCTGCGCAAGCTGGTGGCCGACTTGCGCAAGGCCGGCGTCACGCCGATCCTGATGACGGAGCCGCGCTGGGGCGACAAGGCCGCCAAGAACGGCGTGGGCGAGCATCCGAATCTCCGCCTGGAGCGCTACGTGAAGGTGTGCCGCGAGGTCGCCGAGGAAACGAAGACGCCGCTTGTCGATCATTTCGCTCACTGGACGAAGCAGAACGCCAATGGGGTGGACATCGGCACCTGGACGACGGACCAGTGCCACCCGAACCCGCGCGGGCACGAGGAGATCACGAAATTGATGCTGCCCGCGGTACGCCGCGTGCTCCAAGAAAAAAACAGATAACCCCAACCCCTCGCAAAATCACCATGAACGACCCCATCACCCTGAAAATGATGCGCGAGTCCTTCTACAGCGCCGTCGTCTGCGATGCGCTCGACGCCGCCGGCTACCCGCATCAGTCGCCGCGCGTAGCGTTCAAGCCGATGACGGTGGCGCAAGTCGTCGTTGGCCGTTGCAAGACGACGTTGTGGGCTGACATGGCGCATGCCGATCCGAAGCCGTACGAGCTGGAGTTGGCTGCCGTCGATAGCTGCAAGCCGGACGACGTGCTGATCGCGGCGGCGAACGGCTCGGCCCGCTCCGGCATCTGGGGCGAACTGCTGACGACGGCGGCGTGCAACCAGGGCTGCGTCGGCGCCGTCGTCGATGGCATGGTGCGCGATGTCGCCAAGATGCGCGCCATGCAGTTCCCCGTCTTCGCGCGCGGCGCCTGCATCTACGACAGCAAGGACCGCCAGCGCGTTATCGATATCGATGTTGCCGTCGAGATCGATGGCGTTCGCTTCGCCCCCGGCGATCTCCTGATCGCCGACGAGGACGGCATCGTCGTGGTGCCGCAGGCCGTGGAATCGCAAGTGATCCGCGCTGCGTGGGAGAAGGTACACGCGGAGAACGAGGTGCGCGACGCCATCCGCGCCGGCATGAAGGCGACGGAGGTCTTTCGCAAGTACGGCGTGCTGTAGAATGACACCATGCACAGCGAAGCCACCGCCATCGATCCCGTCTGCGGCATGAGCGTCGATCCCAAGGAGGCGCCGGCCCAGACGGCCTATCAAGGCACGACCTATTACTTCTGCAATCCCCACTGCCTGAAGAAATTCGAAATCGATCCCCAAAAATACCTGACCAACCAGCCCGGAGCGCAAGCGACGGGGGCATGCTCGCTTACCCCGTCGCTTGCGCTCCGGGCTGGTAGCACGCGCCAGTACATCTGCCCGATGAACCCGGAGGTGCTGAGCGATCAGCCCGGCCCCTGCCCCAAGTGCGGCATGGCGATGGAGCCCAGGGACATCGCCGCGGACGATGCCGCCGACCCCGAAGAGGCCAAGATGTTGCGACTTTTCTGGCTCGCCGTCGCCGCGAGCGTGCCGGTTCTGGGGCTCGCGATGGCGCCGATGCTGCTGGGCCAGCATTCCGCGCCGGCCTGGAATGTTTGGCTCCAGGGGAGTCTGACCACGCTGGTGATCGCCGTGTGCGGCCGCACGTTTTACGAGCGATCATGGACGGCGCTGCGGCAAGGCCATTTCAACATGTTTACGCTGATCGTCCTCGGCGTCAGCACCGCCTATTTTTACAGCCTGTTCGCCCTGGCATTGCCGAGCGAGAATCAATTTCACATCGGGGTCCAATTCGAATCGGCGGCGATCATCATTGCACTCGTACTGCTTGGCCAGGTGATTGAAGGCCGCGCCCGCCAGGCGACCACGGCGGCGGTGCGCCAGCTCGCGGGCTTGGCGCCGCGAACCGCGCGGCTCGTGGGCCCCGATGGTCGCGAGCACGATGTGCCGCTCGAACTGGTGCAGCCCGGCGATCTGGTGCGCATTAGGCCCGGCGAGAAAATGCCCGTCGATGGCGCGGTGACGGATGGACAAAGCGTCGTCGATGAATCGATGCTCACGGGCGAAGCGTTGCCAATAGAGAAAAACGCAGGCAGCACGGTCTGGGCGGCGACGCTCAACACGACGGGCACACTCTTGGTTCGGACGGAGAAAACCGCGGCGCATACGCTTTTGGCACAGATCGTTCGCCACGTCGCGGAGGCGCAGCGCAGCCGGGCACCGATTCAGTCGCTCGTCGATCGCGTGTCGGCGGTGTTCGTGCCCATGGTACTGCTCATCAGCCTGTTGACGTTCTTCGGCTGGCTGTGCTGGGGCGGCATGCCGGCGCTGCCGCGCGGAGTCTTGAGCGCCGTTGCCGTGCTGATGATCGCCTGTCCGTGCGCGCTCGGGCTGGCGACGCCTATGGCGATCACGGTCGGCATTGGCCGCGGCGCGCGGGCGGGCATCCTCGTCAAGAGCGCCGAAGCGTTGGAGCTTCTGCACCGCGCCCAGGTGTTGATCGTGGACAAGACGGGGACGTTGACGGAAGGGAAGCCGAAGCTGATCGCCGTTGAAGCGATTCCGTCAGAGCTCGAAGCTTCAGCAAGGGATTCCTCGCCCCTCGCTGATACTTCGGGCTCTGACAACGAATGGCTGCGCCTGGCGGCCAGCCTTGAACAGGCAAGCGAACATCCGCTGGCGCGGGCGCTGGTCGAAGCGGCCAACGAGAAATCGCTCCGCCTGGAACCTGTCCGTGATTTTCTGGCTACTCCCGGCCAAGGCGTCGCCGGCACGGTCGCTGAACACCGATTGCTGCTCGGCAGTATCGGCTTTCTGTCCGACGCCGACGTCCCGTTCGACGCGGCCCAGGATCGCTTGATAGCTCGGCTGGTTGAAGGTCAAACCGTCCTCTTGCTCGCAGTCGATGGCCGGCTCTCTGCACTCTTGGCCGTCGCGGATAGGCTCAAGACCAGCAGCATCGAAGCGGTGCAGATGCTCAAAAACGAGGGTCTGGAAGTCATCATAGCGACGGGCGACAACGCCGGCGCGGCGGATTTCATCGCCCGGCAAGTCGGCATCACGCGGGCATACGCACAGGTGTTGCCCCAGGACAAACGCAGGATCATCCAGGAATTGCAAGGCAAAGGGCTGATCGTCGCCATGGCGGGGGATGGCATCAACGACGCGCCGGCCCTGGCCCAAGCCGACGTCGGCATCGCGCTGGGCACCGGCACCGACATCGCCATGGCCAGCGCGCCGATGACCCTCGTCCGCGGCGACTTGCGCGCCATTGCCGACGCGCGGGTTTTGAGCCGGGCGACCATCTGGGCGATTCAGCAAAACCTCGTCCTGGCGTTCGCGTACAACGTGCTGGCGATTCCGCTAGCCGCAGCCGGATTTCTCGATCCGATGTTGGCCAGCGCGGCGATGAGTCTGAGCTCGATTTCGGTAATTGTGAATTCGCTGCGATTGCGGCGCAAGTGATTACGAGAGAGTAGCCGCAAAAAAAAAACGCAAAAGACGCAAAATGGAATGCGACTTGATCATTCAATTCTGCGTCTTTTGCGTTTTTTCGCGGCAAATCCGCCTGGAGTTGCGGCTCAACGTCAGTGATCGCGATGCACGACCCTATCTGCGAGTGCTTCGAGAATCGCGCGGGCCGGCGATGGCGGCAGGCATTCCAGGTCCGCCAGCGCCGCCGCGGCATACAACTCCGCCTTGCTCCGGGCGTAATCCAGCGATCCTGCGGCATGCAGTTCCGGCAAGAGCGCTTCGCGCTTGTGGTTGCCCGTCGCTGTCAAGATTGAGAGGATGCGCGTGTGCTGATCCGGGCCCCCGGTTCGCAAAACGTGAATCACCGGCAGCGTCAACTTTTGCTGTTCCAGATCGGTCCCGAGCGACTTGCCGGCAAGCGTCTCTTCGCCCATCAGATCGAGCAAATCGTCGGCGATCTGAAACGCGATGCCAAGCGATCGGCCAAAGCTTGCCAGATGTTCGATGACATCGTCATCCATGCCGGCGTACAACGAGCCGAGCTTGCAAGCGCACGCGGTCAGCTCCGCGGTCTTGGCGTCGATGATGTCGAGGTATTCGTCTTCGGCAAGATCGAGCTCGCCGCGCCGGCTGATCTGGTGCAATTCGCCCGCGCAGACGCGGTTGGTCGATTCGCCGATGATGCGGCAAGCGCGGACGTCGCCGAGCGTGCTGGAAAGGTGAAAGGCATGCGTGAAGAGAAAGTCGCCCAGCATGACGGCCGCCTGGTTGCCCCACAGGGCGTTGACGGTGGGCACATGCCGGCGGACGGATGCGCCGTCGAGAACGTCGTCGTGGACCAGGGTCGCCGTGTGAATCATCTCGACGACCGCGGCCAGGAGGTGGTGCTCCGTCGTCACCTTGCCGCAGGCCTGGGCTGTCAGCAACAGAATCGCCGGGCGCAGCCGCTTGCCCTTGTACTGGGCGGCATGCTGGAGGAGCCGATCGACGCCCGGGCGTGAACTATCGAGGGTGCCGCTCAGGATGCGTTCGACCTCAGCCAGGTCGCGGGCAATTGTGCCAAACATGCTAGCCGAACGAGGTTTCACGGGGGCCAGGGTGGGATTCATGGGAACTCCGATTATGCCGCTTGCGGCGTAGCACTACTGACCCGTGCTACGCCGCAAGCGGCTGCCTTTCCCGTTGCAACCGCAATCCGGTCAGCGCAATAACTGCGCGCCGGCGGATTTCTCGTTTATCAAATCTATTTGCATCCTAGAAATGTTCACAATCCGCGTCAATCGGCCCGGACATAGTGCCCGCTCTTGCCGCCCGATTTCTCCTCCAGGCGCACGTTTTCAATCGTCATGCCGCGATCGACTGACTTGCACATGTCGTATACGGTGAGAGCCGCCACGCTGACGGCGGTCAACGCTTCCATCTCGACGCCGGTGCGGCCCAGGACGCGGACGCTGGCCGAGAGGACGAGGAGATCGTCGCCGACGAAAATGAAATCGATTTGTGCGGAGGTGATGGGCAAGGGATGACAGAGGGGGATCAACTCGCCGGTGCGTTTTGCCGCCATGATGCCCGCGAGCCGGGCCACTTCGACGACGTCCCCCTTGGACAGCCCGCGGTCGCGGATGAGCTTGAGCGTGGCCGGCGCCATGCGGACGCGCCCGCTGGCGCGCGCTTCGCGCAACGTTTCGGGTTTGGCGCTGGTGTCCACCATGCGGCTTGCGCCGGTGTCATCGAAGTGGGTCAGGTCGGACATGGGTTCTCACGGGCGCCGCCCCCCTCACCCCCAACCCCTCTCCCCCAAGGGGAGAGGGGAGAATGCGCGGCGGCCTGGCATCATTGTTCGCGAACGTTCACGATACAGGTGGTAGCCGTGCCGGGGCCGCGGTTGATGACGCGAATGCGGTAGGCGTCGGTGGCAGGCACCGTGAAGCTGACCGATCCGGTGCGCCCGGTCGCAAGCTTCTGCACGACGACGTTCTCACCGACGTTGCCGCGCAGCACCACGATATCGAACTTGGTGGTCTCCAGGGTGATGCTACTGTTAATGCTGACGGTCACGTTTTTTCCTTGCGTGAAGCGGGCCGGGCGCTCGTCAGTTTTACTGGAAAACATTTGCTTCACCGTGTACGACTCCGATTTCGGCTGCCCGCCCTTCTTGAAGTCTTTACCGAAGCCATCGAATGCCGGGAAATCTTTCTTGGCGCCGTCGAGACCGGGGAAATCTTTCTTGAGGCCGTCGCCCTTGGCAAAATCCTTTGGGCTGCCGTCGAGTTTCGGAAAGTCCTTGTTCGAGCGGTCGAGGCCAGGGAAGTCCTTCTTGAAGCCGTCGCCCTTGGCGAAGTCCTTCACGCCGCCTGGGCCCGGGAAACCTTGCTTGGAATCGCCGAGCTTGGCCAGTTCGAGAATGGTCTTCTCGGAGATTTGCATGCTGACGGTCGTCACGGCGCCCTGATTTTGGAAGACGATGGTGTTGAGGTCGGTAGTCACGGTCTGTGGCATCTTGCCGGATAACTGGAGGAGCCCCAGCGCCATGTCCTTGAGCGGTTCGGCCGCCTTGCGAAGCCCGAGGGCGTCCTGGGCGTTCGCACACTCGACGTTGAGGCGAATCCGCATGGAAGTGCCGTTGCTGATGACATCATACCCGAGGCTGGCGCCCTTGGCCCGCTGCAGGGGACCGACGAACGGCTGCAATTCCGGAATTTTCCTGGCAGCCTCTTCCATGCCCTGGACGATTTGGCGAATCTTGGCGTTGAATTTGAGGGCGCCATAGAAGTGCGCTTGCTCGACCAGGCCGCCGATCTTGACCACCTCATTGGGCGAGCCTTGATTCTTCGAGACCTGATCCAACAGGGCGATCATTTCCTTCTCGCTCAGGGAGCCGAGAAGAATCATGCGTTCGCCGGGGAAGGCAACGTAATCGGGCCAATTCTTGTCGGTCTTGCCAGGCTGGTAGACTCGGTATTTCCCACCCAGAAGTTGCGCGCCGCCCATGGCTTTCATGTTCTTGATCTTGTTGACGGCTTCGGCATTGGAAGCCAGCACGGCGATGAGGCCCTTGATATTCGCGCCACCCTGCTTGGGCTGCCCGCCAGGTTGGCCACCGCCGGGCGGAAATCCCGGACCGCCGCCGCCGGGCGGAAGTCCCTGGCCGCCTCCACCTGGCGGAAATCCGGGGCCGCCGCCGGGCGGGAATCCGGGGGCGCCGCCGCCTGGTGGAAATCCCGGGCCGCCGCCCCCCGGCTGGAACGGCATCTGCATTCCTTGCTCCGGTAGCTGGGCGCACATCATGACCCGTTCGGCGTTCCGCATCAGGTCCTTGATCTCATTGGGCATCGGGTCCTTGCCTTGCTGCAAGGAATCGATCTGTTTCAGCATCGGCTCCAGTTGATTGGCGTCGCGCAGAGCCTTGACATTGATGCCGATCAGAACGTCCGCGTCCGCAAACACGAAATTCGCGACATCGTTGCCGCCCGGCAGAAACGCGGGCAGGTTGTCCTTGCCGGCGTTGTCCTTGTTCGCATTGTCGGTGGGCTTGTTCCCGCCCAGGCCCTTATCGGGGTTGTTGATGCCAGGCTTAATTCCCTCGGCAACCTTGTCGTCGGCCTTGCGCACCATGAAGCCGGGCCACACAAACGCGCCGACGGCGAGCAATGCCAGGCTCAGCACAAATCCGCCGCCCAGAAGCAGCAAGAGCACGACCAGCATCATGCTGCCGCCGGCCTTCTCTTTGCCCTTCTTTTTCTTGCTGGGCCGATCGTCCGCGTCGTCATCCTCGTCGCGCTGCCGTTTCTTCCGCGGCGCGTCACCATCGTCGTCATCGTCGCGTGGCTTTTTGCTGCGTGGCTTGTCGTCGGGATCGGACTTCGAGCCTGACTTGGATTTGGCCTTGAGGGTCGGCCGTTCCTGAACGGCGGCCGCCTCGTCGTTGTCGTCGTCATCCAGGTCCGGCGTGAACGCCTTACCGCACTCGGGACACTTCACCTTCCTGCCGGCTTCTGGTCGGATGGCGTGAAATCCCTCGTCGCAATGGGGGCAGGTCAACTTGATCTTTTCAGCGGCGCTAGCCATATCGGCACCATGACGTAAAGGAGAGGGGCGAACGGGACCATCGCGTGGATAGGGTCCAGTTTAGCGAGGTGAATTGGAAAAATACAGCAGAATTTTGGCTTTTGCGGCACGGGGGCGCTCCGCGTGAAATCGTTCACATTTGCATACGTTCTGCGAGCGCGAAACCGCAAGCGGCAATCTGTCTACTTCTTCTTTTTCTCAAGCACCGGCTCCAGGACCACGGTCACCGCGGTCTTTTCCGGGGGGATGCGTTCGGTATGGGCTTCGTGGTCGAGATCAGCGTTGTCCTTGGTGCTGAGGAAAGGCACATCCAGGCACGCGCCTTCGAAATTGACCACCGCGATAACGTCGCCGTCGTTGGCGCCGTAAAACGGCTTCTTGGTCTTGTCGCTCGGGTCAGGAATCAAGATACTGCCGGCGAAAACCCAGTCGGTGTGAAAATCTTTTTTCGACTTGACGTTACGAATCCACTGCTGGGCCGGCACGCGGACGTCGGCGCCCTTCGACTTGTATTCCAGGAAAATCTTGATCGGCGTGCCGCTGGGGGCCACCAGCTTCGGGCGGAACTGCACCGGCCTGCCGGGTTCCGCGCCGGCGAGCGTCAACGCCAGATGCAATTCGCGGGCATCGATGTCGGCGGCGAGGACCGCCTCGTGCTCCTTGGTGCGTTTTCTCGTCATGAGCTGCTCCAGGAGGCCCTGTCTCATGCAGACTTCGGCATTGACCCGCACACGGCGCTGGTCGCCTTGAATCTCTAGCACGATGTTCTTGCCGATCGTTGCGCGTTTCGCCTCGGGAACTGTCTTCGCCTCCTGTTTCTTGCCGGCCGCGTCCTGGGCAGCGGACGACGGCACGCTCGCTGGATGCTCGATGCAGCCCAAGAGAGCGACGAAGCAAGTCAGGCCGACGCCGATCGAGAGTCGATTCCATTGCATGGGAAGTCCTCGTGTAGTTTCCGGGTTTTCGTTTACGTTTAGCGTTCGCAAGATACCACGCGAACGCTAAACGTAAACGGTGGATTTACCCGCGCGTGCCAATGTCCATTACGTGTTTTTCCTCAGGCCCCGTATAACGGCTGCGAGGGCGGATGATGCGGTTGTTCTCCAGCTGCTCGATCACATGGGCCGACCAGCCGGTGACGCGCGACGCCACGAAGAACGGCGTGTACAGCGGCACCTCCAGCCCCATCGCGTGGTAGAGCCGACCGGCGGGCCAATCGAGATTCGGGAATAGGTTCTTCTCGGTTTCGAGCACCTTCTCGATGGTCTCGGCCGCGGTCTCCCATTTCGTAGTGCCGGCGCGCTCGGCCGCCTGTTTCGCGTAATCCTTCAGGATTCGTGCTCGAACATCACCCGTCTTGTAGACGCGATGGCCGAAGCCCATGACCTTCTCTTTGCGGGCGATGGCCGAGCGAATCCATGCCTCCGCCTTGTCGGGGCCGCCGGTCGAAAGCAGCAAGTCCATGACTTTTTCGTTGGCGCCGCCGTGCAATCGGCCCTTGAGCGCGCCGATGGCAGCCGTGATGCTGGCGTGCAAATCGGACTCGGTTGAACAGACGACCCGGGCAGTGAAGGTTGACGCGTTGAACTCGTGCTCTGCATAAAGAATCAACGACACATCGAACGCCTTGGCATCGGCCGCGCTGGGCGCCTTGCCGCTGACCATGTACATCTGGTTGGCCGCGAAGCCCAACTCCGGTTTCGGCGCTACCACGGGCAGCGATTTCGTGGCGCGGTAATACTCCGCAATGATCAGCGGTATCTGCGCGAGCAGTCGTTCCGCCTTGCGCAAGTTCGCCGCCCTGCTGCTGTCGTTCAACTCGGGATCGTAGTGAGCCAGGATGCTGACGCCGGTCCGCAGCACGTCCATCGGCACGGCGTCCTTGGGCAGCTTCTTGAGCAGGTCGCTCAACACTGATGGCAATTTCTGTGCCGTTGCCAGCCGCTTGTTGAAATCAGCCAACTGCGTTCGCGTCGGCAGCTCACCGTGCAGCAAGAGGTGGGCAACTTCGTCGAAGGTGCTTTTCTCCGCTAACTCGACGGCCGGATAGCCGCGATAGCGCAGCCCGCCGGTGGTCGTGGAGACGCCCGTCTCGCCGGCGATGACGCCTTCGAGGCCGGGGGAGTAGATTTCGCTGGGGGTGGACATGGTAGATTACTCTTACAGCAGGTCATCAAGATTTCGGGCGCCATGCAAAACACGTTCAACAAAGATTGATTCAATGTGGATGCGGTAGAACCACAAGTATTTCTTGAACCCCCTTACAAGTACGACTCGCAATCCTTCCAATTCAGGCTTACCCGACTCGAACCGGCCTGCCGATTCAGGAAAATCCAGCAGACGTTGCACTGTTTTTTTGACACCGTCGAGAAAGCGAACAGCAGAGCGTGGCCGGTCCTTCCTTATCGATTCGGCAATCTCGTCGATATCTCTCAGCGCGAGTCGGGAGTAGTCTGGTTGCATGGGTCCAACTCAGGGTGCTTATCGTAGATCTTCTGTCTGCGTTCTCGCCAGAACGCTTCGTCGCCCGGCACTTTTGGAGATCGCACGCCTTCAAGCAGTTTCTCTTCAAGTTCCTTTCGATCTTGCTCGCGATTTTGCAGATCAGCCAACAGCGATTGAACATAGTCACCCGGAGTGGCGAAGCCTTTTTTCGTAGCCTGCGCTTGGAGAAATCCTTTCAGGCTATCCGTCATTGGGACTTGCAGAGTATCCATTTCGCTACCCTCCATTTATCTGATCAAAACAACTCCTGAATCACCTGCCCGCCGCTGTTGATGCCGAGGGTTGCCATTTGCTCGGTCGTGATGCCGACCGCGTGCATGACTGATGCCGCCAGATCCGCGGGCGTTACCGGTCGCAGGCGTGGCCGTTCCGCGCGAGCGTCGCTTTCGCCGATGACTTGCCCGCCGCGCACGCCGCCGCCGGCAATCAAGGCGCTATAGCAATGCTCCCAGTGGTCCCGGCCCGCCTTATCGTTGATCCTTGGCGTACGGCCGAACTCGCCGATCGCCACGACCAGCGTCGATTGTAACAAACCTCGCTGCTGTAGATCGGTTAGCAGCGCCGGCAGCGTTTGATCGAGCCAGGGGGCTTGCCGATCCTGCATGATCTGAAAATTGCGATAGTGGTTATCCCAGCCGCCGTCGCCGGCGTCCTCCTCGGCCTCGACGTGATCGCTCCAGTTGACCTGCACGAACGGCACCCCGTGCTCGACCAGCCGACGCGCGAGCAAACAAGACTGTCCGAAGCGAGTGCGGCCATAGCGATCGGCAAGTTCGGGCCGTTCGCGTGACAGATCGAACATGCGCGTCGCCTCGGGCGAGGTCAACAGGGCGATGGCCTGAGCGCGATAATCGTCGATGGTGCGCTGGTTGCCCGTATCGAGCGATCGCCGCGACAGATCGAGGGATCGCAGGAGTTGCTGGCGATTTTGCAACCGCGCTGGCGAAAGATTGTCCGGAAGTTGGAGCGCCGGAATCTGCGTGCCGCGTTCGGCATCGTAGACCAGGCGAAACGGATCGTACAGCGCGCCGAGGGTGCCGCCGCCCTCCCCTGCGATTGCGCGCTTGCCCTGGTGCAACCGGCCGCCGACGACCATGAAGGGGGGCAACTCGCCGCGAAAGCCCTTGGCCCGGGCGACGATCGAACCGAGGCACGGCTTGACGCCGCCCGTTGCCATCGCGCCGCCAAGATTGACGCTGCCAGCGGTGCTGCCGGTCAACCCAGCCGTGCCCGCGACGCCGTGATCGTTGGAGGCGGTGTGCAATGAACGAATGATGGCGATGCGATCGGTCCAGTCGGCGATCTGCGGAAACAATTCGCCGATCCGGGTACCAGGGATGCGTGAAGGAATCGATGAGAAAGGACCGCGAAACTCCATCGCCGCGTTCGGCTTCGGGTCCCACGTATCAAGCTGCGCCGGCCCGCCCCAGAGCCACAAGAAGATGACCGCCCGCGCGGAACCCGTTTGGAAGGGCGCCGCCTGGTTCGCCTTGACCTTCAGCAAATCCGCCAACGTCAGCCCGAGGACCGTAGAGCCGCCGATCTGCAAAAACTCGCGTCGGCTCACACCCTGGCAGGTGCGCTGTCGGCTTTGTCCGAGAAAGAGCATCGGGGTTCACTCCGGGCGTCGGTGGGGTAGGGAGATTATAGCAGGTTTCACGGCAAACCGAACGTCGGAATGACTTGCCTTGCGATTCCGAGTTTCACACACACACGCTGACACCCCCCGCAGCAAGAGCGGCACGAAAATGGCTTGCATTGCGCTTGCGAGTTTTGCACACACCCACACTGGATACGACCGTTTTCGGCACAGGGTCAGCGCCCGCCGACGTTCTTTGCGGCGTCGGGATCGATCGCTTGAAGGGCCTGAGCAGCTTGTGAGCGGAGAGATTCATCTCCATCCACCAGCGCCTTGCGCAGCGCGGGCACCGCGATTCTTGCTGGCGGTCCAATTCTTTGCAGCCACAACGCAGCTTGCGAGCGCGAGTGATGTTCGTCACGGGCATTGAGCATCGCAATGAGCGTGTTGACCGGTTCGTCGACCTGACCGCCAATGCGCCAAATCGCGTACGCCGCAGTCGCACGTAGCGAATGGTTTTTGCCTTTCATGGCTTCTTGAAGGGCCGGTAAAGCGTCCTTGGCAGCTGGACGCTGTCTGCAAGCTTTACCGCAGCCGCGATTGGGGTCCACCGCCAATCGGTGTTCGAGTCGCCAAGCACCGCTACCAGCGTCGCGATCACGCCCTCCCCTTTTGGATCGTTGCCGTAGAAGGCACGCCTTAGGGCCGCGCGATCGGGCCCCATTCGCATCTGCTCCTTGGCAACCTCCCCCTCGAACTCATTCGAATAGATCGGCTTGGCCTTGTCGTTGTCGCCACTCGGATCGAGCCGAAAACGAATCTTGGTCGTGATCGCACCAGTGTAGGTCCGAGCCTGAAATGCCCAATACTGGTTCGGTTTCAGGAAAACTCGATGATAGCTGTTGCCGCACCAGGAGTTCGGCATTGATTCAATTTCGCGCCATTGCCCATCCGCGTCGATGGCTTCTTGCACAATATAAAGTTGCGAATCTGACGCAGACAAAGCCACCGTTTCGCCCGTGCGATTGACAAGCCGCAACGCGATACCGCGGTGTTTGACGTAGGCCGCCGGCTCGACGTAGGCGACTGGCTCGTTGGGAAACGCCACGAGTGCGAGCTTGGCCTTCTCACCCCAAGGCTTGGCACCGAGACCCGCGGGAAAATTGTCGCACGGCGCGAATCCACCGGGCGCCTTGTCGTCCCTGACTCGACTGCCTGCCCGGTACCTGCCCGGCAATTGTTTTTCGGCAGCTACCGGAACCGCATCGGGCTCGGGCGGCTTCAGTTCCGCCGCTGGATTGCACGAGGGCAGGCCGATGAATAAGAGCACGACGAGCAAGGAGCACTTGTGCCGCATGACGTTCTCCGATCATTGGAGCGCATACTTGGCCGCGACGGCGTGATTATACACCAAAGGGGCCATTCGCTCCACATGCCAATTTCTGGCTATTCCTTCCCGCGAATCACGGCCTTCAGCAGGTTCTTCAAGCGATCCTCGATCTTGCGGTGGACCTTGTCGATTTCCTAATAGCGCAGGTCAGACAGGGCGCGTCAGGCGACCCTTTCGACTAGCTCAAGCTCAAGTCCGAGAGCATCCGCCACCGCTTGGAGGTTGGAAAACTTGACGTCTTTGCCCTGCTCGATGTCGCGGATGGTGGCTTGATTGGGAATGCCGGCGGCCTTTGCGAGAGCGTACCAGGTGAGGCCGCGTGCCTCGCGGGCTTGCCGAATCTTCGTCGGTATGCCCGGCGGCGACGGCTTGCGGCCAGCGCGTTTTGGCGGGATATCCTTGAGTGCCGCTGCAATAATCTCGGCGTGGCGAGCACGTTCCTCGTCGGTTAGCATGCGGTTAACATGCTTCAACTTGCTCTTGCTCATTTGCGTTTTCTCCGTCGTTCCGGGACTTCGTAGGCCGTCACTGGAATCACGGTATCATCATCGACCTCTTCATAAATCACGACGATATGACGGCCATCGGAAACATGACCATAAACGCACGGCCGACCGCTGCTTTTACTTGTGCCCCTCGATTCGAAATTCTGCAAGACGTGATCGACGTCGTCCGTTGTAAGGTCGTGCTCTTCGACGTGGGCCACGTTGCCGTCGGGCGTGGGATCCCAGATGATTTGGGTCCAACTCATCGGGCAATTCCAGTATAGCAACCCGTTGCACTACTGCAAGAGGATGTTGGTGTCATTCCTTCCCCCGAATCACCGCCTTCAGCACATTCTTCAAGCGATCCTCGATCTTGCGGTGGGCCTTGTCGATTTCCTTATCGGCCAGCGTGCGATCGCCGGCTTGATAGGACAGCGCATACGCCAGGCTCTTCGTGCCGGCGGGGATCTGGTTGCCGCGATAGAGATCGAACAACTTCACATCGCCTAGTAGCTCACCGCCGGCTATGCGGATTTCACTCTCGATCTGCTCGGCGGGGATCGCTTCGTCCACGACGACGGCGATGTCGCGCAAGGCGGCCGGGAAGCGCGGCACCGGTGTGTAACTGAACCGGACCGGCGTCGCGGCTTGCAATGCTTCGACGTCGAACTCCGCGACCAAGATCGTGCGCTCGCCGAGGTTGTACGCCTGCGCGACTTTCGGATGCAGGACGCCGAAGTCGCCGATTCGCCGGTCGCCGGCCCGCAGCGTGGCCGATTTGCCGGGATGCAGGTGGGCGGCCTTCGAAGGCTGATACGTCGTGTCCTTCAAGTGGAGATCTTGGGTAAGGGCTTCGATCACGCCTTTCAACTCGAAGAAATCGAGCAGTTGCTTTTCCTTCGCGCCGCCGCCCTCCCAGAATTCCTGGCCGCGATTGCCGGTCATCACGATGGCGAGGCGGCGGGGTTCGTCGGGTAATTGAGGTCCGTCGCTTGCGCGTCCGGCTAACGGGACGTACGCGAAGCCGATCTCGAAGAGGCGCACATCATCGGTGTTGCGCAGGTTGCTCTCGGCGATCTCCAGCACGCTTGCCAGCACGCTTTGTCGCATGACGACGCGCTCGCTGCTGATGGGGTTCTTCAGCGTCACGTACGGCACATCCCCAGGGTTCGCGTACTCACCCTGGGGCTTCAGAAGCAGGGTTTCCTTTTCCGGCATCGTCAGTGCGTAGCAGACAACTTCCTGCAAGCCGCAATCGACGAGGATATCGCGAACCTTTTCCTCGAAGACGATCGGCTCATTCGCTTGCTGTTTCGGCAATGGTTCCGACAGCAGCGTCGTCGGCACGCGGTCGTAGCCGTAGATGCGCACGATGTCCTCGACGAGATCGGCGGTCCCTTCCTGCACGTCGAGCCGATGGGTCGGCACGGTGACCTTGTATGGCGAGCCTCCCGCATTAGCGGGGGGAGGGGCAACATCATATTCCAGGGCCTGCAAAATACGAATCGCCTCGGCCGGCTCAATCTTGAAGCCAAGCAGCCGATCCATTTCGGCAATCTTGAAGTCCACAACCTGTGGTGGCCGCGGCGCCGGATAACAATCGACCAGCCCCTTGCACACGCTGCCGCCGGCGTATTGGCGCATCAGGTCGGCGGCGCGCTCGACCGCGGGCTTCACGGTCTCCGGATGAATGCCGCGGCTGAAGCGAGCGCTCGCCTCGCTCGGCAAATCGAAATGGCGGAACGTGCGGCGGATGCTGACGAAATTGAAGCTGGCGGATTCGAGCAAGATGTTCTTGGTCTTCTCGGTGACTTCGGTCTCGAGTCCGCCCATCACGCCGGCCAGTGCGATCGGGCCTTTCGTGTCGGCGATGACCAGATGCTCCGGCGATAGCTTGCGTTCCTGCTTGTCGAGCGTCACCAAAATCTCGCCGTCGCGCGCGGGGCGCACGATGATCGTCGGCGTCTTGCCACCGGCGCGCTGGACCAAGATGTCATAGTCAAACGCGTGCAGCGGCTGGCCCCATTCGAGCATGACGAAATTCGTGATATCGACGATATTGCTGATGGGCCTCATACCGGCGTAGAGCAAACGTCGCTGCATCCACCCTGGCGCGGGGCCGAGCTTGATGTTCTTGATGAGGGCGGCGGCATAGCGGGCCGACAGCGTCGGGTCCTCGATCTGCACGTTGACCTGGCCGGCGATTGCTTCATCCGTCGTTTGCATCCCGGCAGCCAGGGGTTTAAGCTTCTGCCCTGTGATGGCGGCGACTTCGCGGGCCACGCCGATCATCGCCAGACAGCGCGCGGTGTTCGGCAGCACATCGACTTCGATCACGGTATCGCCCATGAAATCGGCGAGCGGCATGCCGACGGGAGCATCGTCTTCGAGCAGGATGATGCCGGTGTGATCCTCCTTGTTCTCGGAGACGCCGAGTTCTAACAGCGAGCAAACCATGGCGTCACTTGGCAACCCGCGGATCGTGGTCGGCTTGAGTTCGGACAGCTTGCGTTCGGCAGCATGGCCATCGAAGAGGACGGAGCCGCTCAGCGCAAGCACGACCTTCTGCCCCTTGTCGCCGACGTTGATGTTGGGAGCGCCGGTGACGAGCAGTTTCTGCGTACCTTCGCCCCAGGTGACGGTCGGCAGCTTCAGCTTATCCGCATTGGGATGCTTCTCGGTGCTGAGGATCTGGGCGACGAAGATCTTATCGCGATCCCAGACGGGGCCTCGCTCTTCGGCCTTGACGCGCACGCCCTCGGGGATCGGCAGCCCGAGGACACGTGTGGAGGCGACTTCGAGGCCCGCCAGCGTCAGGCGTTCGATGAGCTGCGCGGGGGGCAGCGTGATGTCGATGTAGTCGCGGAGCCAGGAGAGGGGGATTTTCATGGTGGTGAGTGGTGAGTGGTGAGTGGTGAGTGGTGAGTGGTGAGTGGTGTAGATGGTTTTTACCACTCACCACTCACCCACTCACCACTCACCAAATTCAAAACTGCCGCAAGAACCGCAAATCATTGCCCCAGAACTGCCGGATATCGTCGATCGCATGTTTCAACATCGTGATGCGTTGCGGGCCCATGCCGAAGGCGAAGCCGCTGAACTGGGCGGGATCGTAGCCGCCGTTGCGCATGACCACGGGATGCACCATGCCGGCGCCCATGATTTCGAGCCAGCCGGTGCCCTTGGTCAGGCGATCCGCGTTCGGGTCGTCCTTCGGCCAATCGATATCGACCTCGATCGACGGCTCCGTGAACGGGAAGTAGCTGGAGCGAAAGCGCACCTGGCGTTCCTGCCCGAACAAGCGGCGGGCGAACGCGCTGATCGTGCCCTTGAGGTCGGTCATGGTCACGTGTGTGCCGATGACGAGGCCTTCGACTTGCTGGAACTGGATTTCGCTGCGCGTCGTGATCGCTTCATAGCGGTAGCACATGCCTGGCAGAATCACGCGGATCGGGTTGGGGAAGAACTCGCGCATCACGTGGATCTGCCCCGGCGAGGTGTGCGTGCGCAGGATCACGCCCGGCATCGTCGTGTGGAAAGTGTCCCACATATCGCGCGCGGGATGGTGCGGCGGCATGTTGAGCAGCTCGAAATTCATCTCATCGCTTTCGACCTCGCGCGAACGGTAGACCTGGAAGCCCATGTCCGCGAAGACGGCGTAGATTTGCCTCATGATCTGCGTGGCGACGTGCAACCGCCCGCGCGCCACCGGCCGGCCCGGCAGCGTCACGTCGAGCGGGTTGGCAGTCAAGCTTGCGTTGAGCGCCCGTTCCTTCGCGCCGGCGAGCGCTTCTTCATAGCCTTTACTCAGCACTTCCTTGATGCGGTTGGCTTCCTGGCCGTAGACTTTGCGTTCTTCCTTCGGAATGCCACCGATCGCCTTGAGGGCGGCCAAAACTTCACCGCTGTTGCCGAAGTACTTGGTGTTCCAGGCGCGCAAGGCCGCTTCGTCGGTGCAAGCGCTGAGTTCGGCTGTTGCGCGTTGTTCGAGGGAGGCTAGGTCGGACATGGCGTTTTTTTTATCTCCAAACATGAGAAAAGCCCACGGGATTCCGACCCGTGGGCTCTCGCTGTGGTTCGCGCCAAACGGTCACAGGTGCTTCTTGGCAAGCTCGACGATCTTGTCGAAACCCGCCGGGTCGTGGATGGCGATCTCTGACAGTGTTTGCCGATTCAGTTCGCTGCTGGCTTTTTGCAAGGCGTGGATGAGCTCGCCATAGCGCAGGCCTCGCGCCCGGCAGGCGGCGTTGATGCGGATGATCCAGAGCCGGCGGAACTGCCGCTTCTTGACACGGCGATCGCGGAACGCATAAACGCGGCCGCGGATCAAGGTGACGAGAGATTGCCGGTAGAGATTGTGCCGGCTGGCGTGAAAGCCCTTGGTGAGCTTGCGCATGCGGGCACGCCCTTTTTTCATAGGCATGCCGCTATTGGCCCTAACCATGACTTGCTCCTTTCGAGGAAATAACGACGGTCAGGGGCATGGATTCCCTGGGGGCGTCGCGTCGATGCCGCTAGCAGCTTAGCAGTTGCTAAGCCGCAAGCGGCGAACATGTTTACTTGCCGCCCATCGCCACGATGTACTTCTGGGCGACTCGGTCCGTCTCGGCGACTCGGCCGCGCAACTGGCGTTTCCGCTTGGCGGCCTTCGGGCTGTTCAAGTGCTTCTTGCCGGCCTGCGAACGCATCAGCTTCCCCGTGGCAGAGACGCGGAAACGCTTTTTCGAGGCCTTGTGCGTCTTCATCTTCGGCATCGGTCAACTCCCTACAAAATGGAATTACGTATTGTAGGGACCGGAAATGAAATGGGAAGGGGGCTGTTCGCCGCTTGCCGTTTAGCGCCCGCAGGGAAGCGCCGGGCAGCCGGCGCTTCCCTGCGGGCGCTAAACGGGGATTCACTATTTCGGCGCCAGCATCATCGACATGCGTTTGCCTTCCTCGATGTGCTGCAGCTCGCGGCCCTTGAACATGACGTAGACGAGCACCTTGTCGTGATGTTCCAGGAACTTGCGGGCGTTGCCGATCTTGGTTTCGATGTCGTGGATGTCGGTCTTCGGGCGCAGCCGAATTTCCTTCAGCTTTTGCTGATGGGCCTTGGTCTTGTCTTTTTGTTTTTGCTGGAACTTGAACTTGCCGTAGTCCATGATCTTGCAGACTGGCGGCTTTTCCAGCGACGCGACTTCGACGAGGTCTTGCCCCGCCTCGCGCGCCATCTCCATGGCTTGCGCGGTCGGAATCACTCCGACCTGCTCGCCAGCGGGTCCGATCAGCCGAATGGGGCTGATACGAATGTGCTCGTTGACCCGAATTTGATGTTCCCTACGATCCTGATTTCGATCAAAAGTGTTCCCCGGCGGCAAAGGGTTGCTACTCCTATTCAAAACTCACAGGGCACCCACGCCGGCCCATTGCCGGTGCGGAAGTGGATGAAACGCCCTACCTGGGGATCTCATCAGAGGCCATGCTACCATCAGGATTCAAGAGAGGCGATGCGCCGGCCCCGGTCGGTATTATGATGCCCATCTTGCGGGCCTGCGCAGCCAACGCATTGAGGCGGGCGGTTTCTTCGGCCTGCCACTGTGCGTACTCATCCTTGGACGGATCGGGCTGGCTGGGGTTTGGGTGCTTGACCATATTGACCTCTAAATAGTCGTTCATCCATCAACGCCCCGCGCTGGACCCAGGCGGGCGCGTTGCTTTTCTTGACCGCTTCAATCATGAAGTTAGCCAGCTCCCGCGTGTCGATCTGCAATG
>SHZY01000108.1 GCA_009692065.1 Gemmataceae bacterium | reverse complement strand
TAGATGTCGAGCAGGCGCTTGATTTTTGCCATGCAGACATCGTGACAGAATTTCGGAGCGGTGCAATCAGCATTTGCTCTGGATATTCCCAAGGAATTCGTGCGTTGACGAGTGAAAATCACCCACTAAAAAACGCGAAGAGCCTTTCTGAGCATTCTGCAAATCACGGGTCTGCCCGAATTCTCGTCAATTTAGTCGACGTCACCGAGAATTTTTGTTGCGGACGCCCAGGTCAGCCATTAGACTGCCCAGAGCGAGAAAGGTTTGCATTGGTTAAATAATGTTCTCCCAACGATCCATTCCAAAAAGGAGCCTCTCATGAGTCGAAGAGTCAGTCGGCGGCGTTTTCTGCAGGCCAGCAGTCTTTCTGCCGCAGCGGCGGGATTCTGGCTGACCGCGGGCGTCACCGAATCGCATGCCCGCCAGAATGATCCGCTGCGCCGCCTCAACGTCGCCGTCATAGGCGCCGGTGGGCAAGGCGGGGGCAACCTGGGCAATGTCGCGCGCACCGAGAACATCGTCGCCCTCTGCGACGTCGACCAGGCCCGCGCCGCCAAGTCGTTCAACGCCCATCCCAACGCCGCCAAGTTTGCCGACTTCCGCGTCATGCTCGATCGGCAACGCGACATCGAAGCCGTCGTCGTCAGCACGCCCGATCATGTCCACGCCCACGCCAGCATCATGGCAATGCGCATGGGCAAGCATTGCTACACCGAGAAGCCTTTGACGCACAGCGTCTGGGAATCGCGCCAGATGAAGCTGGTCGCTCGCGCCAATCGCGTCGCCACGCAGATGGGCAATCAAGGCACCAGCAACACCACGCTGCGGCAGTCGGTCGAAATCGTCCGTGCCGGCACCATCGGCGAAGTCCGCGAAGTCCACGTCTGGACCAATCGCCCGATCTGGCCGCAGAACATCGGCCGGCCCGCCGGACCCGAACCGGTCCCCGCGACGCTCAACTGGGACCTGTGGAACGGACCGGCCGCGGAACGCCCCTATAGCCGCGCTTATGTCCCGTTCGCCTGGCGCGGCTGGTGGGACTTCGGCACCGGCGCCCTGGGCGACATGGCCTGCCACACGATGAACATGCCGTACATGGCGCTAAGTCTCGGCGCGCCGACGGCAATCTCCGCGGATATTGCTGCCGACGGCAGGGCCCACATGAATGAAACGCCTCCCATGGGCTGCACGGTAACCTACGAATTCCCGGCCCGCGGCAACATGCCGGCGTGCAGACTCTACTGGTACGAACGCCGCACGCCGCCCCGCGCGTTGTTCCTCGACGCGCTGCGTGAAGGCCAGAATCCCTCCGGCAGCGGCATGTTGCTGGTCGGCTCGCGCGGCACGATCTACTCCGACTCCGACTACGGCGGCAGCCGGCGCTTGCTGCCGACGGCAAACTTTGCGGACTATCAACCTCCGGAGCCGACGCTGCCACGCTCGCCTGGCCACCATGCGGAATGGCTGCGTGCGTGCAAAGGCGGCCCCGCGGCGATGTCGAACTTCGTCGATTACGCCGGACCGCTCTCCGAAATGGTGCTTCTGGGCAACGTTGCGATGCGCACCGGCGGACGCCTGGAATGGGATTCGACCAACCTGCGTGTCACCAACAATTCCGCGGCAGCTCAATACGTTCACCGCGAATATCGCCGTGGATGGGAATTGACCGGCGAACGAGCAGCGGAAGTTGTACAGGCGACGCACACGGCGCCGGCGCCCGCGACCAATCAACGGCCGGCACGCTTCCCGATCCTGCGCCGAATCCTCGGCCGCGACCGATAAACCGTAGTGGCGAAAGAAAGGGGAGAAAGAGTCATTGGACCCTTTCTCCCCTTCTCCGTGTCTCCGCTTCTCACTACGTCAGTTCCTGAATCACACTCCCACCCTCCACGATACCCCGCGGCCGACCCGACGGATCGAGGTAGTGCGTATTCAGCGGCACATCCATGTGGTGATAGATCGTCGCGGCGAGATCGCTTGGAGTGACGCGCCGCTCTTTGATTTGGCCGCCGTCCGCCTCCGTCGCGCCGATCACCTGACCGTGCCGGAAGCCGCCGCCAGCCAGACACAGCGACATCACCACCGGCCAATGATTGCGGCCATCGGTGCTCTCCTGCGTGCCCGTCTGCGGCGTGCGGCCGAACTCGCCCATCGCAATCACCAGCACATCGTCGAGCATGCCGCGCTGATCGAGATCGCCGACCAGTGTCGTGACGAGGTGATCGAAGAGCGGCAGCAGAGGTCGCAGGCCGTTCCAGATGCCGCCGTAGGGCGGGATGTTGTCGCCGTGGGTATCCCAGGTGCCGGACGCGGTGTGATAGCTGAGATCGATCGTGACAAAGCTGACGCCAGCCTCGACCAGCCGCCGCGCCAAAAGCGCCTGCTGGCACCACAGGTGCGAACCGTAGCGATCGCGCATCGCCTGCGGCTCACGTGAGATATCGAACGCGGCTTGAGCGCGCCGGCCGGCGATCATTTCGACCGCTTGCTGCCCATAGCGATCCATCGCCGCCATCGAACCGCTGGTGTCCAATTCCGAGCGAAGCGTGTCAAAGGAGCGGACCAGCGAACGGCGCTCGTGAATTCGCTCGAAATCGACGCCGGTCGGCATCTGGAACAACGTTGGATTCGAGACTCGACCGGTGTTGTTGCCGACCAGATCGTAGATCGGCAGCGCCGAGGCCTGCTGGGCCATGAACGGATCGTATTGTCGACCCAGGTAGCCCGCGAACGCCAGATGACTGCGCGAACGCATGAACGCCGCGTACGCCGGCATGCCTGGATGGTTCGGCCCGTGATGCTTCGCAACGATTGAGCCGATGGCCGGATACATATGCCCGACCCGGCTCAAGCGCGGCTCCGCGTCCGCGTTCGCGGTCTGCATCACCATGTTCGGTTCGTGGTTGGAGTGCGTCGCGTCCATCGAGCGGATGATCGTGAACTTGTCGAGCAGCGCCGCCTGCTTCGGCAAATACTCGCAGATCTGCACCCCCGGCACACCCGTTGCGATGGGAGAAAACGGCCCGCGATTCTCCAGCGGCCGATCGGGCTTCATGTCCCACATGTCGATGTGGCTCGGGCCCCCCGCCATCCACAGCAGGATCACGCTCTTGTTGGTGCACGGCGTCTGCCCTGCCGCCGATGCTTGCGCGTTGCTTTGCAGGAGGTTCGGGACGGTTAATCCCGCGATGCCGGCCAGGCTCGCCTTAAGGAAGTTGCGGCGGCTCGCGCAAACGAGCCCTTCGCGGCGGCGCCCGTTGAATGCCTGAAACGCGTGATCGTGTTGATGGGGCATCGGTCCCTCCGTCCGAGCCTGAAGCGTTAGCGAAGAAGTGAAACCGCACTTCGTTGACGCTTCAGGCTCGGGAATCCAACTCTTAATACCATATCAACGCACGGAGTTCATCACAACTGAAAACCCCGCCTCAACTTCGGCATCCAGTTTACGAATCGGCATAGTTGCGTGTTGTTGCGGTGTTTTTTCCAATCCACCCATTTGCCTACCTGTTAATTTGTGCGGCTTGTGCCGACTCTAACGAACATGCTATATTTAATCATGGCGATTTCGAGAAATCCGCAATTCCCCCCAGCGCTTCCTTGCATCGCTACAAGGTTGAATTAGGCTAGTAATATCGACGGTGCTGTCAGCAATGCCTGATCGGGTAGGATGGCCCTCTTTGCACCACGGCAGATCACCTTCCAAGAGGAGCCAAGGGCCATGAGATTCTTGACCGCAAGTTTGTGTTCGTTGGTCGCGATTGCCGCGGCCGTGATGCCGGCGTCGGCGGGTTGGGACAACGTCTTTCAACCGACGCTGTTTGAGCGTTTCCGCCGTCCGGTGGTAACGAAGTACGCCTATTTGCCGCCGGTAGTGGTGGCGCAATCGTTGCCCGTGGTCGTGGCGCAGTCAGCGCCGAACGACCCGTGCCAGAAGTGCCAGACCAGCTACATCCAGCGCAGCTACTATCAACCGGTGACGACCTATGAAACCCGCGAGGTGAAGGAACTCGTCACCACGCAGCGGACCAGCTATTATTACGCCCCCGTGACGAGCTATCGCTACAGCAGCTACTACGATCCATGCACCTGCAACTACACGCAAGTCGCCGTGCCGACGACCGCGTATGAGCTGCGTGCTCAAAGCTGCCCGGTGCAGAATTGGGTATCGCGCTGCGTCCAGGTACCGGTGCAGGGATATCAGAAGGTCGATTACTGGCAGCCGCAGACGACCTGCTGCACGACGACGCTGGGCACGCCGATCATCGGCTCCGGCCCGCCGCCGCAGATGCCGCCCGCCGCGCCGATCAAGGACGGCCCGCCGGAAATCCGCGGCACCCAAGGCGCTGCTGGACCGAAGACCAGCCCGTGGGAGCAATACTATCCGCCGATCGAGAAGGCCCCGGAAATCCGCAGCACGCCGGGCACGTCCTTCCAGCCGAAACTCGGCTTCCCGATCCCGGTCCAGAACAATCAACCCGCGACGACGCCGCAACCTCCGGTCAAGCTCGACCGCATCGCCGTCGGCCCCGATTCACGCGTCGAAGGCCAGGTGACCCGCAGCGATTCGAGCCCCAAGCCGAACGCGAAACTGCTCTTCGTCAACGCCTCCAGCGGCCAGCGTCAAAGCATCAACGCCAACACCGCGGGCCGCTTCGAGATCGATCTGCCGACCGGCAGCTGGCACGTGTACCTGCACGGCGCTGACGATCTGCCGATCTACCATAGCCGCGTCGATGTGAGCGGCGCCCAGTTTCGCCAGGTGAATCTGGTGAGCCGGAGCAACTGATTTTCGCTGTATGCTCTTCTTGGAAAAGCCCGATCCGGAGTGGATCGGGCTTTTTTTTTTGTATCACTGCGTTGCGCAAGGTTTGACACATGTCAATTCACCTGTTAACCTAGCCTGCCACAGGCTGGCGATTTCTGAACCACGACAGCCGAAAAGTGTTATGCATCGCGGCGCAGCATTATCAATGATTCGCGTATTCAGATACGAGGTGTTGCCATGCCAAGCGCGGTCGCCATCACCGAGCCGGTCCTCCTCATTCGGATTAGCCGCTTATATCGCGATAGCTTCACGGCCGACGAACTCTATGATGCAACTCGAAGTTCTTGGAGGCTCAGCACTCGAAGGGACGGTGCCCGATATGTTTTTGCAGTCTACAGGGGCGAGGTCAAGGAGGTCTACGAGATCGACGAATGGCACCGTGGCGGCACCACGCCATGTAGTTCGGGCGTTCATAAGAATCCACCTGAAGACCTGGCAATAGACATCGGCCGACACGCTAGCCGTTGGGAGTTCACCGGGAAGAAATCCCAAGAGCTGGTTCGGTCCAAGTATGTGGGGAAATCAGTCGCCGCATACTTCTCGCCCGGCTCTCGGCACCCGGTGCAGTATGTCAACGTGTGACTCGTCCGTGTTACGGGCCGAACCCATCTACGGCCACGAAAGTCAAGAACGCACACGCCGGAATTCCTAAAAAGCTTGACAACTAATTTCGTAGTGGCTGCGAAGGCTACACGCGTCTGCCGGTGCCGGTCAGGGTCAAAGATCAAGCTGTACACCTGGAGTGCGCGTGGAAGCGCAATCGAGCGCCAGGAGTGTTTACAACCGGAAAGCCTTCCTGACGCCCGCCAACCCGGCTATCATGGATTGAAAGAGGACTCGCCATGAACCTAATCGAAGAGATAATCGAGGCAACGCTGGACTCGAACGGGCAGCTGCAACTGACACACCTACCGCAGCTACCGCCCGGCCCCGTCGTAGTGACGATCCGTGCCGCCGTGACCGCTGGGCCAAAGCGCGGCCTGGCAGATGTAATCCGGGAGATTCGTGCGGACCAAATCGCCCGCGGGTTCCATGGGCTGTCCACCGAGCAACTTCGGGAGCGCGACGCCGAGGTTGAAGCCGAAAACGACGAATACGACAAAAAGATGGAGAGGCTCGGCGCGTTACCCCCGCCCGACTCGGTGCCCAAGTGATGCTCTACTACCTCGACACCAATATCGTGATTTACGCGGTCCAGGCGGCAGCGCCCGAGCACCTGCGAGCCGTCAGCCATCTGGCGGCCCTAGAACAGGCCGGCCATCGGTTCGTGATCAGTGAGCTTACCCGCACCGAAACGCTGGTACTCCCGTTTCAGCCTGGAAGCGGGCAATTGATGCAGGATTTTTTCCGGTTCTTCCATGGCCCGAATCTGCGAACGCTGGCCCTGACTGCGGCAATACACGACCGTGCGAGCGCTATCCGCGGTGGTCACACTTACGCGGCAATCCCACCAAACCCGCCGAAGCGATATGGGCTGGCCGACGCCCTCCATCTCGCCGCCGCGATTGAGTTCGGCTGTGATGTGTTCTTGACAAACGACAACCAATTGGCCAACTTTCCCGGCATCACGGTAGAGGAGCTGCCGTGATCGTGACCGATGCTGGATCGCCGGAGTGGATTTCCAGCGTTCGGCGGCAAACACAACGGCCGTTCCCGATAAATCAAGGTTGGTTGGGAGACGCCCGATTCCACCATTTCGTTCACTGGATTCATAGAATTCACCGGATTCATTGAATTCACTGGATTCACTGGATTCGCGGAGGAGGGGGGTGTCGGTGAACGCATAAACGAATCCACGCCTCACCACTCACCACTCACCATTTGCCGCAACGTCTCCGGATCCACCGGCGCATACGCGCTCGGCTCCATCGTCCAGCTTACCCGGCCTTGCGTCAGGCTGCGGACCTTGTCGGAGTAGTCGAACATCCTGGCGAGCGGCACCAGTGCCTCGATGGCGCGCAGCTTGCCACGCGTGATGACTTCGCGAATCTCGGCCCGCCGGGCGTTCATATCGGCCGTCACGGGGCCCAGATACTCTTCCGGCACGACCACTTCCGTGAGCATGACTGGTTCCAGCACCGTCACGTTATTCTTGAGCGCCTTGTTGAACGCATCCGCGCCGGCAGCGTGAAAGGCGACGTCGTTCGAGAGGCCCTCTTGCATCACTGCCGACCTCAGCGTCGCTTTGACGCCGATCACGGGGTAGCCCAGCTCGCCCGATTGCAGCGCGTAGCGAATCCCCTGCTCTGCCGCGTACATCAGCTCGGCGGTCAGCGATTCAGTCGGAATCTTGTTGACGACCTCGACGCCTTTGTCCACGGAGATTGGCTCGAACTCGACGGTCACCTTCGCGAACAACCCCGTTGTTCCTGCCTGCTTGACGCACTCGCCTTCGATCTTGACGGCCCTTTTCAAGGTCTCGCGATAGCTGACGCGCGGCTTGGAGACGCGCACCTTCAAGCGAAAGTCGCGTTCCAGGCGGTGCTTCTTCACTTCGAGATGCAGGATGCCCATGCCGCTCATCAGCATCTGGCCGGTGTCGGCGTCGATGCGCCAGGTGAAGGTCGGGTCCTCGCGCTTGAGCCGATCGAGCGAATCGGTCAGCTTGTCCTTGTCCGCAGACGATTCCGGCTCGATCGACATGGCGACGACCGCCTCGGCAAACTGAATCTGCTCGAGCACGATCGGATGCTGCTGGTCGCACAGTGTATCGCCGGTGATCGAATCCTTCGGGCCAATGATGCCGACGATGTCGCCGGCATACGCGATCGGCATGTCCTCGCGATTCTTGGGGTCGGCGTGAATGTGGTAGATCTTGCTCGCGAATTCCTTGACTTCCTTGGGCGGATTGTAAAGTCGGCACTCCGGATTGAGCACCCGGCTATTCGCCTTGAGCGTGCCCGAATAGATGCGCAGGTAAAACAGGTCGCCGTGCGTATCGGCGACGATCTTGAACACCAACCCGGCGAACGGCTCCTTCGGGTCGGGCTTACGCGACTCGTCCTTGTTCTTCTTCGGGTTGCGGCCGGTGACGGGCGGACGATCGAGCGGATTGGGCAGGTAGTAGCACACCGCGTCCATCAAGGGCTGGATGCCGGCGTGCTCGCGCCCGGAGCCGCACAGGACCGGCTGAATCTGCCGGGCCAGCGTCTGCTCGCGAATGAGCTGGCGCAAGGTCGGCAAGGGAATCTCGGCGCCTTCGAGGTAGGCGGAGGTGATCTTATCCTTGTCGTCGAACTTGGTGAGCACTTCGAAGAGATACTCGCGCCAGCGTTGCACGTCGGCCAGCATCTCGGACGGAACCGGCGTCGTGTGAAAGGTCTTGCCCTCGGTCTGCGGATCGGCGAAGAACGCCTTCATTTCCAGGAGATCGATGACGCCGCGAAACGGCGTGTTGCTGTCCTTGACGCTGCCGGAGCCGACGGGAATCGTGAGCGGCGCCGGCGTGCCTTCGAGACGATCCTTGACTTCGCTGACGGCATTCTCGAAGTTGGCGCCGACGACATCCATCTTGTTGATGAACACCATGCGCGGCACCTGGTACTTGTCGGCTTGCCGCCACACGGTTTCCGACTGAGCTTCGACGCCCTTCTGCGCGTCGAAGACAACGACGGCGCCATCCAGCACACGCAAGGATCGTTCGACCTCGGCGGTGAAATCGACGTGGCCCGGCGTATCGATCAGGTTGATGGTACAGTCACGCCATTGGAAGGGAATGCAGGCGCTGTAGATCGTGATGCCGCGCTCTTGTTCTTCGGGATCGAAGTCGGTCTCGGTGGTGCCGGCATCGACAGTGCCGAGCTTGTGCTTGGCGCCGGAGTAGTAGAGGACATGATCCGTGGTCGTGGTCTTGCCGGCATCGATGTGAGCGATGATGCCGATGTTGCGGACTTTCGTAAGGTCTAATGCAGCCATAGGAGTCAAGGGGCAGGAGTCAGGAGACAGAGTCTAGGATACGTAATCAAATGAGAAGGGGTCAGTGGTCAGGATTTGACTCCTGGCCACTGACCCCTGACTCCTGACTCCTGGTTCCTACCACGCAAAGTGGGCGAACGCCTTGTTCGAGTCGGCCATCTTGATGGTGTTTTCGCGTTTGGTCATGGCTTCGCCTTCCTTGCGGTAGGCTGCCATCAACTCGTCGGCGAGGCGCAGGAACATCGGCCGGCCGGCCTTGCCGCGGCAGGCAACGAGCAGCCAGCGGATCGACAAGCTTTGCTGGCGGGTGCGGTTGACCTGCATCGGCACTTGATAGGTGGCCCCGCCGACTCGCTTCGAGCGCACCTCAACCGGCGGCTTGACGTTTTCGACGGCCTGCGTGAAGACGTCGATCGGATTCAAGTCGGGCATGCGTTTCTTGATCTGGTTCATCGCGCCGTAGAAGATGCGCTGCGAGGTCGCCTTCTTGCCTTGCCACATCAGGCAGTTGATGAACTTTGACGCCAGCTTCGATCCATAAATCGGATCGGGCTGCAGCGTGGTCGCACTGGCGGTTTTTCGTCCCATAGGTGTTGCTTCCCAAGCCCCAGGATAAGCGAAGCGTTTCCTGGGGGTCTGACTTAATTCACACTCGGTTCCGGAATCCGTTCATAGGTCCGCGCCCGCGTGACGGCATGGATGGTTCCGTCCGTCGTGAAGGCCACCTGATTCCTGGTTCCACAGCAGGGGCAGGGTATTTTGATCAGGGCTCCGGTTTCTTCGTCGCGGCCTTGACGGCCCTCGCACTGGAGCGTCGTATCCATGGGGTCGCCACACCCCGTACACATAATCTTCAGGCACACAAGGAGACTTAACATGCAGCATTCGTCCTCGAAGGTCACGGATTTCTGAACGTTCGTCTTCGGCAAAGAAGAGCGAACCAGTTTCCAACCCAATCAGCGAGGGAGAGGTCCTAAGATCAGATGCCTTCCTTCTTGGCGCCGTATTTGGAGCGAGCCTGCTTGCGGTCGGCGACTCCTTGCGAGTCGAGGACGCCGCGGATGATGTGGTAGCGCACGCCCGGCAGGTCGCGGACGCGGCCACCGCGGACAAGCACGATGGAGTGTTCCTGGAGGTTGTGTCCTTCGCCCGGGATGTAGGCGGTGACTTCGATGCCGTTCGAGAGCCGGACGCGCGCGACTTTGCGGAGCGCCGAGTTCGGCTTCTTGGGCGTCATGATTTTGACTTGCAGGCAAACGCCTCGCTTTTGCGGGCACCCCGTCATCGCTGGATGTTTCGGCTTGCGAGTCTGGACGATGCGTCCCTTCTTCACCAACTGGTTGATCGTCGGCATTCCAGACTCCGTGCTTCATGGCGAGGCGCGCCGTGGTTCTCACAAAATACGAAAAGGATAGGTTATTCGCAGCTGGTTTTTCGGTCAAGAGCAAAGCCGCGAAATTCGGTCAAGGTCAGTCGTACGTTCGAGCCTGAAGCGTAAGCGAAGGAAAAAAAACACTTCGCTTACGCTTCAGGCTCGGAATAGTTTACTCTTTCGCCGCATCGGACGCCGTCCGCGCCGGTTCAGTGCGTGGCGCCGCCAAATGCTCCAAGGCGTTCGGATAGATGCGCACCTCGGCTTCCTGGTGCGACTGGAAGCCGGTGCCGGCCGGGATCAAGTGGCCAAGGATCACGTTCTCCTTGAGGCCGACGAGATAATCGACCTTGCCCGACAGGGCCGCCTCGGTCAGCACCTTGGTGGTTTCCTGGAAGCTGGCCGCCGAGATGAAGCTATCAGACTGCACCGCCGCCTTGGTGATGCCCAGAAGCTGCGTGCTGCAAGTCGCCGGCACCGGATGCTCGTGCGTCGGCGGCGTCTTGTCCTCGGTCTCCAGGGCGGTGCGGACCTCCTCGTAGTTGTCCTTCAGCACGATCTTGCCCTGCTCGAACTTCGAGTCGCCGGGGTTCTTGATCTTCACGCAATCCCGCAGCCGATTGTTGACTTCGCGGAAGGCAAAGCGGTCAATCACCGAACCGGGCAAGAGGCCCGTATCGCCCATCGTTTCGACTTTGACTTTCCGCAGCATCTGCGAAATCGTGATCTCGATGTGCTTGTCATCGATATCGACCCGCTGGCTGCGGTAGACGCTCTGTACTTCGCGCACCAGGTAGTTCTGCACGGCTTCCAGACCGCTGATGCGCAAGATATCGTGCGGCACCAGCGGGCCATCGACCAGCGGATCGCCTGCCTTGACGTAATCGTTGGTATGGATGCGCATCGGCTTGCCACGCGGCACCATGTGCGGCACCTCGTACCCGGTCGGCTTGCCATTGTCGTCCATGGATTCGACGATGATCTCGCGCTTGCCCTTCTTGGTTTCGCCGAGCCGAACACGCCCGGAGATTTCCGCCATGACAGCGGGGTCGCGCGGCTTGCGCGCTTCAAAGATTTCGGTGACGCGCGGCAGACCGCCGGTGATGTCCTGGGTGCCGGCCACTTCGCGGGGCGTCTTGGCGAGCACGGCGCCGGCGCTCACCGGGGCGCCATCCCGTACTTCAAGGTGCGCCTTCTCCGGAATGTAATGGATTTCGAGTGTTTGGCCTTTCTCGTCCTGGATGACGATCTGCGGGTGCAAGTCGCCCTTGTGCTCCATGATGACCCAGCGTTCGGCGCCGGATACGTCGCGTTCCTTGCGCAGCGTATCGCCTTCCTCGATTTCCTCGAAGCGGATGCGGCCGCCGCGCTCCGCCAAGATCGGCGTGACGTGCGGATCCCATTCGCAGAGGCGAGTTCCGGGATGGATGGTCTGCCCTTCCTTCACAAACAGGTACGAGCCGTTGGGCACCGAGAACTCTTCTACGATGCCCTTCGGGCCATGAATCTGCAATTGGCCGTTGCGTGCAAGGGCGACGGTCTGGCCCTTGTCGTCGTCGACGGCGGTGATGCGGATGAGCTTGATCACGCCGCCGCGCTTCGACTTGCGCTCTTTTTCTTCAATCGCGCGATTGCCGACGCCGCCGATATGAAAAGTACGCATGGTGAGCTGGGTACCGGGCTCGCCGATGGACTGAGCGGCGATGATGCCGACGGCCATGCCTTCTTCGACCAGAGCACCCGTCGCCAGATCCATGCCGTAGCAATTGCGGCAGACGCCGAGCGAAGCCTCGCAGGTCATCGGGCTGCGGACGACGACGTTGTCGATGCCGAGCTTCTCGATATGGCGAGCCTGCTCCCAGGTAATCATTTCGTTTTCGTCGACGACGGTCACATCCTCATCGTCCACGCGGGTGGTGATCGCATGCCGGCTGACTCGGCCGCGGATGGTTTCGCTCAAAGATCGCTCGATTTCCTCGCCCTTGTAGATGGCCCGCTTGGTGATGCCCTGGGTGGAGCCGCAATCGTGCGTCGTGATGACCACGTTTTGCGCGACATCCGCCAGCTTGCGGGTGAGGTAGCCGGAGTCGGCCGTCTTCAGAGCGGTATCGGCCAGACCCTTGCGGGCGCCGTGCGTGGAGGAGAAGTACTCCAAGACGCTCAAGCCTTCGCGGAAGTTGGCCTTGATGGGGGTCTCGATGATCTGGCCCGACGGCTTGGCCATCAGACCGCGCATGCCGGCAAGCTGGCGAATCTGCTCGACGCCGCCGCGGGCGCCGGAGTGAGCCATCAGGAAGATCGGGTTCAGGTACGGGATGCCGCCGCGCACGTCGTACTTGAGCTCCTGCATCATCTGCTTGGTGATGTTGTCGCGTGCGTCGGTCCACAAGTCGATGATCTTGTTGTAGCGCTCCAGCTCGGTGATGAAGCCCTTGAAGTACTGTTTCTGCACCTTGTCAACTTCCTTGTCGGCGTCCTTGATGATGTGTTCCTTGTTGAGCGGCGTCTTCAGATCGTCGGTGGAGAACGACAGCCCGCTGCGCGTTGATTCGCGGAAGCCGGTCTCTTTCATGCGATCCAGCAATTCAATCGTCTGGCGCCGGCCGAGCAGCTGGTAGCAGTCGGCGATGATGCGGCTCAAGTGTTTGCCGGACAGGGCCAGGTCGTAGTACGGCATCTCCGGCTTGAGGATGTCGTTGAATATGACCCGGCCGACCGTCGTCGCAACGAGCAGGTTCTTGGGATCGCGCGGGATTGGCTCGACCTTGGTCTTGTCCTTGTCCACCGCGACCTCGCTGATGACCCCCTTTTCGATCGGCAAACGCACCTTGATACGGGCGTGGATGCCGAGCTTTTTGAGCGCGAACGCCAGGAACACTTCGGCGGGGCTAGAGAACTTCATCCCCTCGCCCTTGAGGTTCGCCGGCAGGTTCTTGCGGTATTCCTTGATCCGCTCGTCCATCACGCCGCCGGGGGAGATGAACATCTGCAGCGGGTCGGCGGTCAGGTAATAGCAGCCCATGACGATGTCCTGGCTGGGCGTGATGATCGGATGACCATTCGACGGGCTGAAAATGTTGTTCGTTGCCATCATCAACACGGTCGCCTCGACCTGGGCCTCGATCGAGAGCGGCAGGTGGACGGCCATTTGATCGCCGTCGAAATCGGCGTTGAAGCCCTTGCAGACCAGCGGGTGAATGCGGATCGCGTTGCCTTCGATCAGCACCGGCTCGAACGCCTGGATGCCCATGCGGTGCAAGGTCGGCGCGCGATTGAGCAGCACGGGATGGTTCTTGATGACCTCTTCGAGAATATCCCAGACCTCGTCCGCCTTGCGTTCGAGCATTTTCTTGGCCGACTTGATCGTGTCGGCGTGGCCCAGCTCTTTAAGCCGGCGGATGATGAACGGCTGGAACAATTCCAACGCGATCTTCTTGGGCAGGCCGCACTGATGCAGCCGAAGATCGGGCCCGACGACGATGACGGAGCGTGCCGAGTAATCGACGCGTTTGCCGAGCAAATTCTCGCGGAAGCGGCCCTGTTTGCCCTTGATCATGTCGGTGAGCGACTTCAAGGGGCGGTTCGACGATCCGAGCACCGGGCGCTTGCAGCGGTTGTTGTCGAAGAGCGCGTCCACGGATTGTTGGAGCATGCGCTTTTCGTTGCGGATGATGACTTCGGGCGCATTCAGATCAACCAGCTTCTTGAGCCGATTGTTGCGGTTGATGATGCGGCGATACAGGTCATTCAGATCGCTGGTGGCGAAGTTGCCCGAGTCCAGGAGAACCAGCGGGCGTAGATCGGGCGGGATGACCGGGATGCACTCGAGCACCATCCATTCGGGCTTGTTGGGTGGGCCGCCCAGACCGCTGTCGCGCAATGCTTCGACGACCTTCAATCGCTTGACGTAGTCGCGCAGCTTCTGCTTCGAGGACTTTTCCTTGGAGTTCTCCGCCGCCAGCTTATCGCGCAGATCACGCGACAGATCGACGAGGTTGAGCCGTTCCAGCAGCATCTTGATCGCCTCGGCCCCCATGACCGCCTTGAACGCTTCACCATAGGTTTCGCGGGCGCGGCGGAACTCCTCCTCGGTGAGGAGTTGTTTTTCCTTCAGCGGCGTGTCGCCCGAATCGACGACGACATAATCCTGGAAGTAGATGATCTTTTCCAGGCTGGTCGTCTTCATCTCCAGGAGCGTGCCCAGCCGGCTCGGCATCGCCTTGAAGAACCAGATGTGCACGACCGGCGCCGCCAGCTCGATGTGCCCCATGCGCTTGCGGCGCACACGGCTATGCGTGACCTTGACGCCGCAGCGGTCGCAGATCATCCCCTTGTACTTCATGCCGCGGTACTTGCCGCAGGAGCACTCCCAGTCCTTTTCGGGGCCGAAGATGCGCTCGCAGAACAGGCCGTCCTTTTCCGGACGGTAGGTGCGATAGTTGATCGTTTCGGGTTTTTTGACTTCGCCGAACGACCACGAACGGATGTCGTGCGGGCTCGCCAGGCTGATGCGGACGGAGCCGTAGTCGTTAATGCGGTCATAATTGGCTTCACTGGCGCTCATGTGAAAACCCTCCTATATAGCCCGCCGTTTACGGCGGGTTCGGAATCCGAAGCGAACCCGCCGTAAACGGCGGGCTATATGATCAAAGCCGTTTCTTTTCCAGTTGCATATTCAACGCCAGGCCGCGTATTTCGTTGGTCAATACATCGAAACTCGCCGGCGTGCCCGCTTCCAGCGTGTTCTCGCCCTTGACCATCGATTCGTAAATCTTGGTGCGGCCTTCGACGTCATCCGACTTCACCGTCAGAAGCTCCTGCAAGACGTACGCAGCCCCATAAGCTTCCAGTGCCCAGACTTCCATTTCGCCGAAGCGCTGGCCGCCGAAGCGTGCCTTGCCGCCGAGGGGCTGCTGGGTGATGAGCGAATAGGGGCCGGTGGCGCGGGCATGCACCTTGTCGTCGACCAGGTGATGCAGTTTGAGCATGTAGATATAGCCCACCGTCACGGGCTGTTCGAAACGATCGCCGGTGCGGCCGTCGTAGAGGAACGATTTGCCGCTTTCGGGGATGGCCGCCTCCTTGAGGCAGTTGCGAATTTCCTCTTCGGTCGCGCCGTCGAAGACGGGCGTGATCGCCTTGAAGCCAAGCCGCGCGGCTGCATAACCCAGATGGGTTTCGAGGATCTGGCCGACGTTCATGCGGCTCGGCACGCCGAGCGGGTTCAAGAGGATATCGACGGGAGTGCCGTCGACGAGGAAGGGCATATCCTCCTCGGGCAGGACCTTGGAGATAACACCCTTGTTGCCGTGCCGACCGGCCATCTTATCGCCGACCGAAATCACGCGTTTGGTGGCGACGTAAACCTTGACCATCTGCTGCACGCCCGAGGGGAGTTCGTCGCCGCGCTTGAGGTTATTGAGCTTGCGATCCTTCTCATCGACCAGGAACTTGATGCGTTCCATGTGCTTGGCGAAGATCGCCTTGACGTTCTTCAGCTTCGACTCCGAGCGGATGTCGAGGTGGTCAATGTTGACGGTCGCGGCCATCTCGGCAATCGTCTTGTCTTCCTGGTCGGCCCCGAACGCCTTGAGTTCTTTCTTGTCGAGAATCTCCCCAAGCTCGGCGATCATCATGCGATACTGCTCGCCGATCGCGTGGTTGCCCGCCTCCTCGGTCTTCTTGTGGTCCTTGTCGAACATCTTCTTTTCATCGTCCGACATGGCCGCGCGGCGGCTGAACTTGTCCGCCGCAATAACGACGCCCTCGATGCCCGACGGCACTTCGAGACTGTCGTTCTTGACGTCTTCGCCGGCGCGGCCGAAGATGGCGTGCAAAAGTTTTTCTTCCGGCGTCAACTCGCTCTTCGATTTCGGTGACACCTTGCCGACCAGGATATCGCCCGGCACCACATAGGTGCCGATGCGAATGACGCCGTTGTCGTCGAGGTTGCCGAGCGCCTTGGGCGAAACGTTGGGAATGTCGCGCGTGAACTCTTCGCGGCCCAGCTTCGTCTCGCGGATTTCAATGTCGAACTCCTCGATATGAATCGAGGTGTAGGTGTCGTTCTTGACGAGCCGCTCGCTGATGATGATGGCGTCTTCGAAGTTGTAACCGTCCCACGACATGAAGGCGACGAGGACGTTGCGGCCCAGCGCCAGCTCGCCATGATGCGTGGCGGCGCTGTCGGTCATGATCTGCCCCTTCTTGACCCGTTGGCCCATCTTGACGAGGGGCTTCTGGTTCAGGCAAGTGCGCTCGTTCAAACCGACGAACTTGCGCAATGCGTACTCGCGCGAACCGAGCTGAGCGCGGGCGAGGTCGAGCACCGATTTTTTCTCTTCTTCGTTGGCCGGCGTTTCCTGCTCGGGAAGTTTCTCGGGGCCGAGCACGATTCGCTCGGCATCGACGAAGGTGACATAGGCTTCGTTCTGAGCCTTCACGAGCATGCCGGAATGCTTGGCGACCTCCTTCTCCAGACCCGTGGAGACCAGGGCAGGCTCGGTAATCATGAGCGGCACGGCTTGCCGCTGCATGTTGGAACCCATGAGCGCGCGGTTGGCGTCATCGTGCTCGAGGAACGGAATGAGCCCCGCGGAGACGCCCACCATCTGCTTGGGCGAGATGTCGATGTACTGAATCTGGTCGGACGGCGTCATCATGAAATCACCGCCGAATCGCGCAGTGACGCGGTCCTGCGAAATGCGGTCCTTCTCGACCGGCGTGTCGGCCGGTGCGAGATGCGCTGCCGATTCCTCGTCGGCGCGGAGGCGCACCACCTCGTGCGTTAACTTGCCCTTGTGGACCTTGCGATACGGCGTGTTCAAGAAGCCGTACTCGTCCACGGTGGCATAGATCGACAGACTCGAGATCAGGCCGATGTTGGTGCCTTCAGGCGTTTCAATGGGGCAGATGCGGCCATAGTGCGAGATGTGCACATCGCGCACTTCGAAGCCGGCCCGTTTGCGATTCAAGCCGCCCGGTCCAAGTGCTGACAGTCGGCGTTCGTGCGTGAGCTGCGCGAGTGGATTGGTCTGATCGACGACCTGCGACAACTCGCCGCGGCCGAAGAAATACTCGATCGCCGCCGAGATGCTCTTGGGATTGATGAGCGAGCGCGGCGTCATGTCCTGTTGATCGCGGATCGACATACGCTCTTGCACGGTGCGGCGCAGCTTCAGGAAGCCCTTGCGCAGTTCATCCGCGGCCAGCTCGTCGATGGTGCGCAAGCGGCGGTTGCCGAGGTGATCGATATCGTCCACGATGCCGGTGCCGTTGCGCAATACCAGGATGTAGCGGACCGCATTCAGGAAATCGATGGCCCTGAGCGTCATCTCGCTCTCAGGCACGTCCTGGTTGAACTTGCGATTGATGCGGAAGCGGCCGACCTTGCCCAGGCGATAGCGATTCGGATCCTGGAACTTCTCCTTGAAGAGCTCACGGGCTTTCTCTAGTTGCGGCGGGTTGCCTGGCCGCAAGCGCTGGTAGATCTTGAGGAGCGCTTCCTCGTGCGTGTTGGTCGGGTCCTCGTCGAGCGAATTGAGAATGAGGACGTCGATCTGCTTGCCCTGCTCATCCTTGGATGCCAGGATCGCGACCGACTTGAGGCCGCAGGCGTAGACCTTGTCGAGGTGTTCCTTGGTGATGATCTTGTTCGAATCGACGTAGACCTCGCCGGTCTCGGGATCGATGATGTCGCCGACCGCATACTGCCCTTCAAGGGTGGCACGGTTGGCTTCCGTGAGCTTGACGTCCTTGGGTTCGAGAAACGCCTTGATGATCGCTTCGTCGCTGGAGTATTCAGGATCCATCGCGCGCAAGAGCGTCATCGCTGAGAACTTGCCCGACTGGTCGATGCGCACACCGAGCGTGTCCTTCTTCGTCACGTTGACTTCGATCCAGCTGCCGCGTTCGGGGATGATGCGGCAACTGTGGAGCTTGCGGTCGGCCCCTTCGGAGTCGATGACGTAATCGACGCCGGGGGAACGGTGAAGCTGACTGACGACGACGCGCTCGGCGCCGTTGATGATGAACTCGCCGCCGCCGATCATGATCGGCATATCGCCTAGGTAAACTTCCTCCTCGACCGGCTGCTCTTTATTGAGCCGCAGCCAGACCTTGAACGGCCGGCCGTAGGTGAGGCGGAGCTGCCGGCATTCGTCCGGGCCGTAGCGGGGCTTGCCCAGCTCGTACTTGATGTAATCGAGGCTCAGCGTCTTATCGTAGCTCTCGATCGGGAAAATCTCGCGCAAGACCCCTTCGAGGCCGGAGGCTTCGCGGTTCTCGGGCGACTCTTCCATCTGCAGGAAGCGGTCGTACGATTTCGTCTGCACGTCGGTCAGGCTCGGGACCTCGACGGCATCGCCGAATCGGCCGAAGTTACGCTCTTGCGTTGGCTTGATGATACGAATGGCCGGGATGGGCATAACTCAGGCTCCTCCCAGAAAAAGAAACACGCCCTCGATTCCGGACCAAGCCGGACCGATACGGCGCGGGTGCTGCTCGTGGTGATGGATGCGTTGCTGGGCACGGATCGCTTGTTCCAGAGCGACGCCGTCCACGGAAAAAGCGGCGGAACCAAGAAAGACCCTGGGAGGGACCCTCGACGCCGAGAGCCTTCCGGTCCATTTGACTTGTGTTATGCGGTTCACGCTGTTTCCGCCGCAGGACAACGTGATCGTCGCAGACGGGAATCGGGGGCTTCCAGTGCCATCCATCCGGCCCGCTGCCGTAGCCTCGACTTTATTCTGGCTTCGGTTGGCGCGCTTTGGCGCCGTGATTCAATGCCGCTTTCGGCTTCGCGCTCACACGAAAGCGCCAGGCGACCTGGCGATTTCACGCGAGCACGAAGCCGAAAGCGGCGTGGGAAACTACATCGGCTTCACGGACGCCTTGCCGCCGCCGTCGGTCAGTTGCTTTTCGATCTTGGCGGCGTCTTCCTTGCTCACGCCTTCCTTAACCGGCTTCGGCGCGCCTTCGACCAAATCCTTGGCTTCCTTGAGCCCCAGGCCTGTGATCTCGCGGACGACCTTGATGACGTTGATCTTCTTGGCGGGATCGAAGCCTTCCAGGATGACGCGGAACTCGGTCGGTTCGGCTGCCTTCTCGGCAACGACCACCGGCGCCGCCACCATCGGGCCGCCGCCGCCGCCAGCCGCGGGCTTGATCTTGTGGACTTCTTCGAGGTAGTCACCAAGCTCGACGGCCTTGGAGACGGTCAGCGCTGCAATCTTATCGCCGATGTCAGTGATCTCAGGAGCCCATGCACGGTCGGACATTGCTGCTTTCCTTTCGTTCAGTTAGTTCTTTCTCGTGATCTATCGTACTGGTGCTGCTTGAAGCTGAGCAGCATGCGTAATAGCCTCAGTTTGCGGCTTGCGGCGGATTATGCAGGCGGCGGCGTTTCGGCCGGCGCCTCGTCCTTCTTCGAATCCTTGATCCCCTTGATCTGGCCACACACTTGCGAAGCCGGACCGACAATCTGGGCGGCAATCCGGCGAGCCGGGGCCAGCGCCAGCATCGCGACACGGCCAAGCGCCTCGGGACGCGTCGGCATCTTGAGCGCGACGGCAAAGTCGACCTCAAGGCCGTCCGCGACGGCGGTCTTAACCTTCATCTTCTTGTCGTACTTCTTGCGGACCGTGTCAATTTCCTTGGACAACTCCGCAACGCTGCCGGCGCCCCACGCGACCGTGGTGGAGCCCTCCCAGACCGACTTGATCTGCAGGCCCATGTCGCCAAAGACGCGGCGGGCGAGGCTGTTCTTCACCATTTGCAGGCGGATGCCTTTTTTGCGCAATCCCAAGCGAATCTGGTTCTCGGCGATGGCATCGAGGCCGACGATATTCAACAGCACCATATCGCGCACGCCGTTGAAGTCGTGCTTCAAGGCGTCCATTTGCATTTGCTTGATGACCTTACTCATGGAAATTTCCTGGATATCAAAGGGTCGCTTCTGGGGCGATTGGCCGCCTGGCGTACCATGTTCCGCATCAGTTCGTCAGACGCTAGATGGCAATTGCAATGCCGGGGCCCATGGTGCAGGACAGCGTAATGGACTTCACGTAGTTGCCCTTGATGCCGGTGGGCTTGGCGCCGCGAATGGCCTCGACGAACGCCGAGACGTTGGCGGCGATCTTGTCTTCCTCGAAGCTCATCTTGCCGACGCCGGCGTGGACATTGCCCCCCTTGTCGGTGCGGTACTCGACCTTGCCGGCCTTGAAATCCTTGACGGCCTGGGCAACATCGGCCGTGACGACCGTGCCTGCCTTCGGCGTGGGCATCAAGCCTCGCGGCCCCAGCGTCTTGCCGAGGCGGCTGACTTTGCCCATCAAGTCCTGCGTCGCGAGGGCGACATCGAAATCCAGCCAACCTTCCTTCTGAATCTTCTCGATGAGGTCGTCGCTGCCGGCATAGTCTGCGCCGGCTTCTTTCGCCTTGCCGATGTTCTCACCTTGACAGAAGACAACGACGCGGACCGTCTTACCCACGCCATGAGGCAACGGCACGGTGCCGCGCACAAGCTGCTCACTCTGGGTCGCATCAATGCCGAGCCACATGTGGATCTCGACCGTCTCGTCGAACTTTGCGCGCTTGGCCTGCTTGAGCAAGGTGACCGCCCGCTGCAAGGACACGGCGCCTTCGCCGTGGATCTTCTGGTAGGTGTTCTTTACTTGATTGCGCAGCTTCTTGCCTCGCGCGGGCGCCACGCCGGCTCTTTTCTTTTTCTTCCGCCCGTCGGATGCAGATGCGGCTGGCTTGGGAGCCGCTGGCTTGGCGGCTTCAACCGGAGTCGAGGCTTCGGCAGGCGCGTCCACCTTTTCGGGCTTGGGCGTTTTTGGCGCCTTGGGCTTCTTGGCTTCCTTTGCCTCGGGCTTGGGTTCCGCGGCGACTTCCGCAGGCTTGGCTTCCGCAGCGTCGGCTGATTGCTTCTTGGCCATGGATTTACTCAACAAAAACAATAACGCATCGAAGACAGAGTCCGCCCCGT
>SHZY01000107.1 GCA_009692065.1 Gemmataceae bacterium | reverse complement strand
GGCGCCAATGGTCACCGGCAGCAGCACGGCATTCACGAGCGGTCCGGCAGCAATGCTCCAGAGCACGGCGCCCGGTCGCGCGGGCGGCTGCACGAAAGCGATGCCTCCCAAGGGCCACAAGACGATTTCGTCCGCTCGCCCGCCCACCTGTCGGCAGGCGAGCGAATGGCCAAACTCGTGCAACAGAACGATGAAAAACAGTGAAAGATACTCGGCGACGTTCCACGCCCACGCCTCGTAGTTGGTGCGAAATTGCAACTCCAGATAGCCAGCGAGAAGCCAGGACCAGTGCACGTAAACCGAAATGCCGGCAACGCCGAAGATGCGAAAGGAGCCCGCAAGCGATGAGCCCTGCATGGGATTGGGCATTCGGTACCTCGAAAGTTTCTACGGGCTCAAGTACGACTCGGGCGAATCTCTACGCTACCCGCCCCAGACACACCATGGTAATGTCGTCATGCTGGCTATGGCCGGCGGCGTGCTTCTTGACAGCCTGGAGAACGCCTTCGCCACGCTTGTCGGGAGTGGCGCCGCCAGCCTGAAAAGCGGTGCGCAGTCGATCGGTTCCCAGCGGGTCTTCATGCACGTCCATCGCGTCAGTGACGCCGTCGCTGAAGAGAATGAGATCGTCGCCGGGCTCCAGCGCGACCTGGTGGGCCTCAAACGGAAAGTCATCCAGCACCCCGATCGGTGGGCCGATGACGTCGCCCGGAATTGTCTCTTCGAGCGCGCCCGTGGCCCGACGCCGCAAGAGCGGCGACGGGTGGCCCGCGTTGACCAGGGTCAGCGTCTGCGGATCGAGCAAGAGGGCGATCGAGGCCTGGCTAGCGACGCCCATCAGAAAATTCAGGTCTACCGGCGAGAGTTTCCGCTTGGCGATTTGGCCGTCCATGAGCAGCACGCCAAAGGCTTTCCCCTGCTGGGTAACAAGCGACGTGCACAGGACCGAGCGGAGTGCAAGGCCAAGGATGTTCGAACTATCCGGAAACTCCCCGCTGGGATCGTTGATCAACCGCCCTTGTTGTTTTTGCGGAACGTGGTGATCATTCAGAATCGTGCCGTCGTGGCTCCGGTTGCCATCGCCGTCGCCGTCCTGGAGGTGGTACTTGCCCTGGTCGCACGAGATGACCGCATGCTTGGCGCTGATTGTTTTCTGCCGCTCGGGGTCGGGCAACTTGAGCTGGATATCGCAAGTTTCAAGCCGCCCCAGCACGGTCCTGGCATTCACCAGCGGCAGCGAATTGCCTGCGCCGGGGCCAACAAGAATGAAGAGGCAGGGCATACCTGGATACTTTCCTGAATGCGGAGGGCGCCTGGAAGGTCTCAGCCGCTTGCATGTTTTTCTACATGATAACAGAGCCGACGGGGAGAGCGCAAGGGATTGTGCCTTTCTTGATCGTTACAAAATGTTCACTTGGCCTGCCGCCATTCCATCGTCATGAAGCCTTTTTCCTTGCGAAACTTGTCCGGCCGATCCTTGCCCGGCTCCGCAAAGCACGACTTCCGCATGTCGCCCTTGATTTCGTAGATGCCGCGCATCACGTTGTCCTTGCCATCGCCGAAAAACACATCGATATGCTTCGGCTTCTTGGTGGGATCGACGGTGAACGTCGCCTTGATGTCGAGGCTGCCCGTCTTCATGGTGAACTTCTCGCCTTCGATGATGAGCATGGTCAACTGCAACTCGACAGCGGTCGGCGCCTTGCCGTCGAAGCCTTGTGCGGCGACTGCCTCCCACTTACCCTGAAAGAGCTTGAGTTCCTTCTTGACGGCCTCCTCCGAGGGTTGAGCAGCGAGGCAGGCGCCGGCTAACAAGAGGACGCAGATGAGTCGGTGCATGATGGGGCTCCCTTGGTGACTTGTGCCGTACTATTTGGCAATCTTGAACAGTGTGAGTGTCGCTCTGCGGCGAACCAAGACGTACTCTTGCTGAACCAGCGCATCGTTGATGATGAACAACACCTCGGTCACTGTGTGGGTTTGGCCTTTGGGTGTGGAATAGGTGAACGTGCCCGCGGGAACTCGGTGCTTTCCCACAACAAGGGGCATCTCGGCTTGATCGGAGTACCATTCGAGTACCTTGGCCCACGGAGCATCCTTGAACTCGATAGTTACTCGTTTCTCTTCTTGCTTCTTCGGTTCGTTGCCAATTGCCTGGGCGATCTCGCCGAGGTTGGCTCCAGCGATCGTGGCAACCATGGCGGCAGTGAGAAACAAACAAGACAATCGGCTGTAAATCGGTGACATTTTCTGCTCTCCGTAGATTGTGCCAAACCGCGTCATCGCTCACCCCTCGTCCTCATTGCCCGGCTCCGGAATGAACGCGACTTCCGCATAGATCTCTGCTAGCGGCAAGTCGATCTCGATCTCGCCGAGCGGGATCACCGCGTCGAGTCCGTCGTACACCTCGCGCACGAAGCCGGCCTCGGTGCGGCGGAATACCGTGACCAGCGGGGCGTCCTGTTCGACGAGCAGGTAGACGTTGAGCGAAGGAATCGTCAGATAGGCGTCCTTCTTCTCTCCCTCATCCGTGCGACGGGTTCCTTTGGAAAGGGCCTCGACAACCACGGCCGGCTCATCTTGATAAGAGTCATCATCCTGGTTCGGCCGACAGACGACCGACGTATCGGGATAGTAAAACCGCGTTTGCGTGGGCAAGCGAATGCGAATCTTGGTGTCCGAGTTGAACGGCAGACACGGTCGGCCACTGAGACGGAAATGGAGGCGGGCAAATGTATTTCCAGCAATCGTGTTGTGTATATTCCGCGTGCCCGCCATCGCGTAAACCACGCCGCCCAAGTACTCGTGCTTGATTGGCGAGTCCAACTCGCCGGCGAGGTAATCTTCAATCGATACCAGATTCCACTTCAATGCTGCGGTCACGTCTCCTCCCAGAGTCAGGTCGGGGTTCGCAACCCTTGAGCATCATAATGTCAAGGTTGGTTGTCGTGAAGCGTCACGACCGCCTACGCAAACGCCTCGATCGCCTCAACGCGGACCTTGAGCTGACGTTTGGGGATGATGCCAAAAACTCCATCGATGCCAAATTCGCCAACGTACACCCCCGGCAAGATCGGGAACTTGAGCCGGGCCTCCAGGTACAATTTGCCGGAGCGGACTTCATACTGCACATACTGAGGCCAGAGCAACCAGCCATTTCCCTTCTGCCAGGTATTTTCGTCCTCATCGACCAGCCGGAAGCCTTCCGCGGTCAGATATTTCGCAATGCGCCTGTCGATTCGTTCTTCGTCCCGATCGGTCGCAATCTTGCTCTTGTAGCGTGCCATGGCAAACTCCTTTTTGGTTCACTTCGGCCACACCGCCACGCGATTCTGGCGATACGCCTCGTTGCCCAGGTGGGCCGCGGCGGCGGCGCTAACGCCGGCGCTGATCGGGGCGCTGGGCTGACGCTGGTTGCGGATGGCGTCGATCCAGTTTTGCAAGTGTACGAGTTCGCCGTCGGGCGTCGTGTAAAAATCGCGGCCTCTTGGACCCTGGCCGAGAATCTGCTCCTCCGGTTTGTTCTTCGGGAAGCGAGGCTCCGGGATCAACTCGAATCGGCCGCGGTCGATGTAGACGCTGCCTTCGGTGCCCATGAATTCGATGAAGGCGCCGCCGCGGGCGTTGCAGAAGGTCCCCTCGAAGTGCATCTGCAGGTTGGTGCCATAGTGCAGCAAGGTCTGGATCGTGTCGGGCGTCTGCCACACGTCGCGGGCGGTGTTGAATTGGCCGAGCGTGACGGCCTTGTCGGGGTGATCGACGTTGCAGACCCAGTGGGCGACGTCGAGCCAGTGGACCATCAGGTCGGTGAGGATGCCGTTGCCAAAATCCCAGAACCAGCGCCAGTTGCGGAACTTGTAATCGTCGAAGTCTTGCGCCGGCGCGTTGCCGAGGAAGCGTTTCCAGTCGAGCCGCTTGATATCGACATTCTGCGGCCCGCGGCGAACGCGATCCGAGTTGCGGTTCCAGGTCATGCGCACTTTATGGACGGTGCCGATGCGGCCGGCCTGGATCAATTCGCGGGCGCGGACGATGTGCGGCATCGAGCGCTGCTGGGTGCCGATCTGAACGATCTTGCGATGTTTGGCTAGGGCGGCGGTGATCTCGGCCCCCTCGCGCATCTTGTGCGTGAGTGGCTTTTCGACATAGACATCCTTGCCCGCGGCCATCGCATCAATCGTCATCGGCGTGTGCCAATGGTCAGGCGACGCGATCAGCACCGCATGCACATCTTTGCGAGCCAACAGGGCGTGATAGTCGCGCGTCGTGTACGCTTTGGGTTCGGCGAGCTTTTGCGCCAGTTCGAGGTTCGGTTCGTAAACGTCGCACAGGGCCATCATGCGAGTGTTCGGCACTTTCGCGAGCGCGGGCATCAGATGCCGGCAGCGGCCGCCGGTGCCGATCAAGCCGATATTGATGCGCTCGTTGGCGCCGATCGGCTGCGCGGATGCGGGGAGCGTCATGGCGGAGGTGGCGGCGACGGTGGCGAGGAACTTGCGTCGCGAAAGCGATTTGCTGGCCATTTGAGATCTCCTGATTGGATGTTATCTGTTTCAAGCCGCTTGCGGCGTAACCTCCGCGTGGCGCCATGCGATCGCTAAACGGCAAGCGGCGTGGCACGCCCATTATCGACGACCCGGAACTAGCGTGTCAAGCGCCGGGTTGCGGAGTACATTAAAGGCACAACCGTCCCACCTTTGAGGAGACTGCCATGAGACGCTGGTTAGCCGCTATTCTCGTCGCCTTCGCCGCGTCAACGTCCGGATTCGCACAGGGCAACGTCGTGACAATCACCTTGGATCCAGGCAAGAACGACTACGCCAACGCACCGTTGACCATCCCGCTTAGCGTGCCGAAGGCATGGGCCGCCTTTACCGAGGTGGAAGTCGCCATGAACGTCGGCCGGGATGTGGACATGTCCACGGTTGGCCAGCTCACGGCCCCAAGTCTCGTCACCGAATCGATCAAGCCCGCAAAGGAGGGACTGGTCCGGCGCGATCTCCACGTCGTCCTGCCGCAAAACCGCGCTGGACTCGTCGTGCATTTCAAGGAAATCAAGCCGCAGGTCACGCGTTTCGCCTGGACCGAGAAGAAAGGCGAATACCAGGAGCTGATCTTGACGCGCTCGGGCACGTTTACTCCGTACCTGCGTTACATGAATCGGCCCTACGATCCTGAGACGAAGGACGCCCGCGACAAGACGTACAAGGTCTTCCATCATCTGTACGACACTGCTGGTAAGAGGTTCGTCACCAATGGCGGACATACTGATAACTTCGCCGATCCGAAGAAGCTCTTGTTCCCGCATCACCGCGGCATCATGTACGGCTTCAACAAATGCAGCTACGGGCCCGACCTCAAGAAGAAGGCCGACACCTGGCACTGCACGGGCGATGCGCACGTCGGACACGAGAAAACGCTTGCCACCGAAACTGGCCCCGTACTCGGCCGGCACCGCGTGCTGCTCGGCTGGTACGGAGAAAAGAACGAGCGATTTGCCGAGGAGGAACGCGAGCTAAGCGTCTACCACATCAAGGGAGGCGCGCTCGTCGAGTTTGCGTCACGCCTCAAGACGACCGACGGCAAGATCAAGGTGGACGGCGATCCGCAGCACGCGGGCTTTCAGTTCCGCGCTCATAACGACGTTGCCGCCATCACCAAAAAGCAAACTTATTACCTGCACCCCATTGGCACCAAAGGCGAATTGGGCAAGGAACGCAACTGGCCCGGCGACAAGGCTATGGTCGATCTGCCGTGGTATGGGATGAGTTTTGTGCTCGGCGAGCAGCGTTACAGCGTCTGCTACCTGAATCATCCCAGCAACCCGAAGGAGACACGCTTCAGCGAGCGCGACTACGGCCGCTTCGGCGGCTACTTCGAGCGCGAGATCACTGAGGATCGGCCGCTCGTCGTCAACTATCGGCTGTGGCTGCAGAATGGCGAGATCACGACCGAACAAGCGCAGGCGTTGCGGACGGCTTTCGCGGCACCGCTGAAGTGGATCACAAAATGATGCATTCGTCTAACGTTCGCCGCCTTGATCCTGTTCTGAAAATGTCAACTGAGGAATCGGTCAATGCGATAATGGAAACCTCAACCGGCGTGGTAGGTGGAGAATCTACCATCTACTGAATCGCCGCTTTCGACCCGAAGCGACTGAGCCCAAGGGAAAAGATCGTCGTACAGCATAGCAGAACGTGCGTAATCACCCAAATGAAGTAGCCGATACGCAGTTCCGTTCGCCTTTCAATCCCAAATCCGAGCGCGATAGCGGGCTCGACGCGGAATTCAGCGCCATTCGCGAGGTATTCAAGCCCCGGAGCGAATGCAATCAAACAGCCAAGCATCGCGAACAACACCGCGAGCCTGTCTCTTTTGAGTAGAAAGAATAACACTCCCATGCAGAAAAAGGGGTTTGCCAACAAATAGAGAATGCTACGATCGATACCGGATCCCAAAAGGAAAAGCCCGGCGGACATCAAGGCCCAACCAAGCGCCGAGAACTCCATCCCACTCTCCAGGAATCCTCCTTCCCCATACCAGGCTGGAAGAATCCACGACCATGCGAACAAGACCATCAAAAGTAACGCGAACAAGGCGCGTGCCAGTACGGTAGGCTCCTTGCAAGAAAGTACGGTTGCACTACGTGCCCCGCCGACCAGACGCGGCAATCTCGTACCGTATGATCGGTCGCGTCCCCGAGCGGCGAGCGCACTCGCGGAACCCCGCCTTCTCGAACGCGGACGCCAGGCCGGTCCAGGCGAAGACCGCGGGCATCTCGTCCTTGATCGGCTCGACTGGATAACCCTCAACGACCTTGCCGCCGCGCTCGCGCACAAAGTCGGTCGCTCCGCGCAACAGGGCGACGCTGACGCCCATCTTGCGGCAGTCCTTGCGGACGAAGAGACATGAGATCGACCAGACCGGCGTCTCGTCCACCGGTTTGAAAAGGCGCGAGCGCTCAAGAGCCGGGTAGTCGATACGTGGCGCGATGGCACACCAGCCGACGGGTTCGCGTTTGAGGTAACCGAGGATGCCGGGCGGCGTGCCGGATGAGACGATGGCCTTCATCGCGGCCCGATTGCCGGGGCCCTTGCTGCGCTCGAACTCTTTTCGGCTTAATCGCCACAGCATGCACCAGCAACCGCCGCAGGCGCCGCGAGCGCCGAAGAGCGTCTCGAAGTCGTCCCAGCGGTCCGGCGTGAGCGGCCGGCATTTCAAAACGGCAGGTTCTTTTTTCATGAGCGACAAAAAAGAAAGCCCAGGGACGGCCGTCCCTGGGCTTTCGAAATCGTACATGGTCAGTCGTTGGCTTTGGCCGCATCAAGAGCCCGCTGTCAGGCCGCCCGGTTCGGCGCGACGTCGCGCTGGCCGGTCAACTCTTGCAGCACATCAATCGCCGCCTTGTGATTGGCTGACATCCAGTCTGCCCCGCGTGCTTGCACGCGCTCACGCAGGGCCGCGAGTTCATCGCCTTCGACCACGCGGGCGCGGACGAGGAAGTCAAACCGCTGCATCTCCGGCCAGGGGGCCGCGTTTGCCACCGGCATCAGCACCGAGAAGTCTTGCCGCAGGTAGGTCGTGTCGGCACGTATCATTGGCTCGCCCGACGATTGCGCTGCCCCGTAGGCTTCGCGTGGGGACGAGGGGAACGGCGTGCCCGGAATCGGAATGACGCCCGGCACTTCGTGCGTCTGGCCCGTCTGGCTCGGCGGATGGCAGAGCAGGCAGTTGCGATGGTGATTGATCTTCACGACTTCGCGCACCACGCACTCTTGCTGCGGCTGGTCGCGATCCTCGGGATCGCCGGGCGCCGGTTCGCCCAAGAATGCGACAAGTTGCGGCAACAGTTCTTTGCGCTCGAGCGCCAGCATCACATCCCTGGCCCGGCCTGCGATCACAGGCAGCGGATAGCGGATTCCTTGCATCAGGATCTCGTTGGTGATCGCCACATCCTCGTTATTATTGCGATCCTTGAGCGCCTTGATAGCGGCAAGGCGAACGTCACCCGACGCATCGAAGACCGCTGCCCGGGCGATGGCCAGCGTCGCTTCCGGCCGGTTCGACATCTTGAGACGCTCGACCAGGCTGAAACGCATGGTCTTGCTTTCAGGTCCGAGGATCTGCGTCAAGGCGGCAACGCCATGATCGGTGTCGATGCCGCCGATATTCATGCCGCTGAGGTAGGCATTCCAGAACGGGGTGTGTTGATCGTCATGGGCTTCGGCACTGCGCAGATCGCGTTCCTGCCTCTCGCGGACGGCTTGCACGGAATTCTGGAAGGATTGCGCCCGTGCGAGATTGAGCCGGCACGCGTCCTCATCACGAATGGCATGCCACGCAACTCCGACCGCTCGTTCATGCGGGCAAGCAGAAAGGCATCGGGCTTCGTCTTGTCCCGTTGGTCCGCTTCGCGAATTTGGGCAATGAGCTGCTGGATTTTCGCTTTGCCATTGGCCTTGTCGATGTTTGCCGGGAAAGGTTTGTCAACCGCAACTTCCGCAACGCGCGCCAGTTGCTCGGCGGCAGTCAGATCGGGCGCCTTGGCAGGCCTAACCATTTGCTCGCGCGACAAGAAGCCCAACGCGATGAGCACAACGACAAACGTGAACAGCCCCGCCCCGATGGTCGCGCCGGTGATAAACACTGGCGACAAGAACAGCCGGCGTGTCGAGGCCTGCACGCGGAAGGCCGCCCCATACGAGGTCATGCCAACCTCTGCCTTGCACTCCGGACAGCGCGACGTTTTGACCGCCAGCGTGCGATCCTTCATCGGCAACTGGGCACAGGAAACGCAGACGGTGGTACCGGCCATGGTGGACCTCCGATCGGGAGGAATGGGAGCCGAATGTGTCGCTACTATTATGTCCGCAGTATTATTCGTTTGGCAACAGAGGAAATCAACCATTTCCAGAAATACGGGAACAAGGGTCCACTTCATGGCTGGGGCAAGCTGCCGCCGGTCATGAAAAACTCTGCGTGTTGAAGTAATACTCCTGCCGCGTTTCTGCGGCGGGCCAGACGAAAACCGCCAGTTTCTCCGCGTCGCGTGTGGCTTCCTCCTGCGTCGCAAACGTCATGGGCCGATAGGCTTGGCCAGGTGTCCGCGCACACACGATCCAGACGAATTCGTCCATGCGCAGCCAGATTTGCAAGCACGCCAGCTGAAGTCCGCCGAAAGTCTGCACAGGATTGACACCAGCGGCGACGGCCGCCTCGAGCCCGGCGATCAACCGCATCGCCACGCCGGCGGCTTCATCACGCGTGAAGGCGCAGAACTCGGGCGCATGCGAGGTGTCGCCATCCCACCTCGCCGGCAAGAGATCGAACGCCAGCGTGCGTGGCCTGACGATTACCAGGGTCTTCACCCCGTGCGGCACGAGGATGCCCAGCGCAGACGAGCCAGCATGTTGAGGATCGACACGCAAAAACATAGGGGTCAGGGGGCAGGAGTCAGGAATTGGCTTTTTTCTGACTCCTGGGCTTCACTCATTACTCTCTTCAATTGTTGCACCAGGTTCTTCATCACCCATCCTTGTTCCGGGCACACCCGAACCGTCACGCCGCGCTTTTGAAGATTGTCCTGGACGAGCGGACCGACGGCGGCCACCAACGTCTTCGCCAACGCTTGCCTGAGCAGATCACCTTGCTGCCGCTCCTCGGCGACTTCGAATAGTCGATCGATTTGCGGCGAGCTGGTGAAAACGATTGCATCGACCGCGCCCGCTGCCATTCGTTGCAGCAGCGCCAAGATGTGATCGGCATCGGCGGCCGGGGCATAAATATAGGGCTGCACCGTGATCGGTGTCGCGCGGGCGTCACGCAGATATTGCTCCAGCGGGGGATTACTCTCGCTGTAGAGTTGAACGCCAACGGTCATGCCTTGCAGATTCACGGAGCGCAGTGACGCGATCACGCCATCGGTGGTCGGCGCCTGCGCCGTGATCGTCGGCGCCAGGTTGATTTCCTTCAACGCCCTGGCCGGCTTTGGCCCGCGCGTAATGGTTTTTGTTTTGGCAAAGGCAGCAATGACGGCGTCGCGCTTACCATGCCGGTCTGCACATCCAAGGAGTCGACGTAGGCCTTCGCCGGTCAGGAGAACTACCCAGGCGAATTCTCCGGCCTGTAAGCGATCGAGCCAGGCGAGTAAGGGGGCGTCATCCGGGGCGTCGAGGATACTAAGCAACGGGCAGCGCAGCGCCGTCGCGCCTTCTTTTTCCAGCAGATGCACGAGTTCTTCGAGCTGCCGGCCTTCGGCAAGCGCGATCGTGCGGTTGGCGAGTGACATGTTAAACCTTTGGCGGCTCAACGCCGAAGTCGCGGATCGTGAAAATCGGCAGGAACTGGTACTTTCCCAGCGATTCGCGCGCGCCCTCCAGGCGATCGACGATACATACCACGGCGACAACCGTGGCGCCGACCTTCTCGATCTCCGCGATTGCTTGCAATACCGAGCCGCCGGTTGTCAGCACATCATCAAGTACGGCGACGCGCATTCCAGCCTTCAGCACGCCTTCGACGCGCTCTTTGGCGCCGTGCTCCTTCGTTTGCTTGCGGACGAAAAAGCCTTCGAGCGACCTGCCATGCATCGCGTAACGCTGCGCCATGACGGCCGCCATCGGGATGGCGCCCACTTCGAGGCCGCCGGCAGCGTCGATGTTCAGGTTCTTCGTCATCTCCCACAGAACGTCGCTGAGGAGATCGACGACTTCGCCATTGAAGATCGCCTTCTTGCTGTTGACGTAGTAGGTGCTTTTCTTGCCCGAGGCGAGCGTGAAGTCGCCGAAGGAGAAAGCGCGGGTCTTGAAGGTTTGCAAGAGTTTTGAACGTGCGCTGTCCATTCCCGTGATGCCTCCAATGTCTTCGTTTAGCGCCCGCGCTGGCGCTAAACGAGGCTGCGGTCTTCGCTATTCTATGTAACTTCCCGTGGCGTTGCCTAATCCTCCGACACCTTCGGCAAAACCGTCATGGATTGCCCCGCCCACGGCCGATGATACGAACATCACCCACTGCATGGAGGCATGGTCATGGCTCATTCCGCGCGCGCAAGTTTGGAGACGGGGCGAGGATCGTTCGTCACGTGGTTCACGTTCCTAGTCGGCATCCCGGCCGGCGTCGGCGCCCTGGTTCTCATCGAACACGGGCCGTGGCAGAACGAGATTCTGCAGCGCTACGTGCAGCACCTTGCCGAGCAGGTCGTGGTCCTGTTCTTTTTTTGCTGCCTGGCTGCCCTCATCGCCAAACTGCTCACGTCGCTGAAGGAGCGCTACGTCCATACGCAGACTTTGCTGCCGGCCTGGGACGGCAAACCGCTGGCCGTCGGCGAGGTCTCGCAGCTTCAGCAATCGCTGCACCTCGTCTGGGACAGCGTGAAGAACACCTACCTCGGCCGGCGCATCGCTAATGTACTCAATTTCGTCGCCAGCCGTCGGTCCGCTCATGAACTCGACGATCACCTGCGCACGCTCTCCGACAACGACGCGATGGCGATTGATAGCAGCTATACCCTTAATCGCTTTCTCATCTGGGCGATGCCGATTCTCGGCTTCCTCGGCACCGTGCTCGGCATCACCGACGCGATCGCCAACATCAACCCCGAGCAAGGGGGCACGGAAGGCATCTCCGCCGGTCTGACCAAAGCATTCGACGCGACCGCCCTCGCCCTGTCGCTGACGCTGGTGTCGATGTTCGCCAACTCGCTGTTAGAAAAACTCGAACAGGGGCTGCTGGAACGCGTCGATCACTTCGTCGATGCCGAATTGGCGCACCGATTCATCCGCACGCAGAGCGACGCCGGTCATCCCGCCACGCTGACGCCGGCGCTGCAACTGCTCCTCGAAAAACAGATCGCGGGCATGGCCAGGGCAGAAGAACGCTGGGCGCAGTCGAGTCCGCAGCAGCAACAAGAGAAATGGGGAGCCGCGTTGCAGCAGGCGCTCGAGGCCTCGTTGACTCGCTTCGGGCAACGGATCGTCGAAACTGAGAAGAAACTGCTCGAACGCCACGTCCCCGTTCTTGATGCTCTGACCAATCTGGCGGCCTCGTTGAAAGAAACGGGGCGCGAGCATCAAGCGGCCATCGCGAGGCTGACCGATGCGATCGGCCTGTCGGTTGAGATGATTTCCAAGGTCCACACCGACGAATCGCAGTTGCTGCGCTTGCAGGAATCGCTCAACCAGAACCTGACACTCCTCGCGAACTCCGCGACCTTCGAGCAAGCCGTCGAAAGCCTGACCGCGGCGATCCACCTGCTGACAACACGCGTCAACCCGAGCCAGGCGCAGACGGCTCGCATCGTGCCAATGAAACAAGACGCGGCGTAACCAGGAGTCAGGAATCAGGAGTCAGGAATCTTGACCCCTGACTCCAGACCGCTGACCGCTGACCGCTGACTCCTGACTCCTGACTCCTGACTCCTGACCCCTGATGACTCATGCGACGACCTCGCGCCAAATTGCAAGTCTCGACGTTCCCATTCCTCGCGGTGCTGCTGTGCGCGATGGGGGCGCTGTTGCTATTGCTCTTCATCATGGACCGACGGGCAAAAATTACCGCCCAGTGCCAGGTCAATGAGTTGCACGCCAAGCGCCAGGAACGGACCAAAGCCGAGGAAGACCTCCGGCAAGCCGAGTGGGAGAAGGCCAAGGCCGCCCTGCACAACTCATTGCTTGAACAGCAGAATCAACTGAACTCGCAAGCGAAGGACTTGCAGAGCAATCTCAGCGATGCCGGAAAAAACCTCGATCTCGTCCAGGCCAGGCACCTCGACTTGCAACGCAAGCTCGACAACGAATCGGCCAAGATCGCAGGCCTTCATGGGCAGATCGCGGGCCAGCAGAGCGGCTTGCAAGAGTCAGTCAAGAAGGAAAACGCGTCCAAGGCAGAGTTGCTCGCCGCCGCCAAGGAGCTGGCTGAACTGGAGCGGGCCTTCCAGCAATTGCGGGCGTTGCGCGAACGCGACAAGGAGACGTACTCGGTCGTGCCCTACCGCGGCAAGCGCGGCGACGGCCGGCTGCCGATCTACGTCGAATGCGTCAGCGCCGGAGTCCTCTTTCATCCGGAGAAGAAACTCGTGCATGGCTTCGAGCTGACGCCGGCCTCGGTGCGTGACGAAGTCGAACGCCGGCACGGGCCGCTCGCCATTCAGAAAGCGACGAAAGGCAAGGGGGAGGAACCGAGTGGTCCCTACGTGCTGTTTCTGATTCGGCCCGACGGCATCGCGAACTACTACAAGGCCCAGTCGGCGCTCAAGGGCTACCAGCTCGACTTCGGTTACGAGCTGGTCGATCAGCACTGGACTCTTGACTTCAGTGACAGCAACCCGCGCGGCGGTCCGGCAGGCCAACTCGCGAAAGATCAGCCCTTGCCGGTTCTGCCGCCGTTCGGCGCCATCGGCGGCGCGAGGCTCGACGGACCGGTGGGGCAGCCGGTTAATGGCGGCGGCGCCAAGCCAGGCGGGGCGCTCGGAGCGCAGGGCAACGGGGGCCTTGGTTCGGCGCCGATCGCCATCGTACCGCCGAGCGGAATCGGCGGCGGAGGTCCACTGATTCCTGCACCCACCATGCCCGATGGCCCGCCGCGAATCGGCGCCTTCGGCGGCACGCCGGGCAAAGGTTCCTCGTTCACGCCGATCACGGGGCAACCCTCGTTGAAGCCGATCGCGTCGTCAAATGACACCCAGCCAGGAGGCGGCACGAATCCGCTCGGCGTCAATACCTCGCTCCTGCCGCGCACCGACTCGGCCGGCACGAAGCCGGGCACAACGTCGACGAGCGCCGGCGGCGCGGGATCGTCCGGCATTGGCAACGAAGACACGAAGCCTCGGCCGACTTTCGGCGCCGACCAGGCCAAGAAACCCGCAAGCCAACCTCCGCCTGTCCGCGTGGTTGGGAACAAGGAGTTTCTGATTACCATTGACTGCCAAAGTGATACCGTCACTGTCAGTCCCGGCAGCATGCACTTTCAGTGGACTGCCGCCAACCAGCAAGGTGCCGATAAGGCGCTGGTGCAATCGGTCGCCAACCTGATAGCGCGCCGGCAAGCGTCGGTCCGGCCCGGCGAGCCTCCCTATCGCCCGCTGATTCGCTTTCAAGTTTCCCGCGAAGGGTTGCGGATGTACTACCATGTGTATCCCTTACTCGAATTACTGCGGGTCCCCATGACTCGTGAGAACGTGGAGGAATGAGGGTGCCCATCCCCGTTTAGCGCCCGCGAGTCCTACCAACACGTATTTGGCAGAACGCGCGGGCGCTAAACGGGGAGTGCATGAAAACAATGTTCCGCCGCCGCAGACCGCTGAAGAACGAATCGATTCAGTTCAGCTTCGATTCGTTCCTGGACCTCGTGACCAATGTCGTCGGCATTATCATCCGGCTCATTCTGGTCACCTGGGTCGGTGCACGCTCTTATCACGCGTCCATGCAACTGCTCGAACTGGACTCCACGCTGCCCGCGACGCCAGCGCTCAAGGTCACCGACGATCCACTGCACGCACGCCTGGAACAGTCGAAAAACGACCTGGACGAGGCCAAGACCCGTTTACTGGCACAGTTGAAGGATCTGGAAGCTACCGAGATAAAGATCCAGGCGGCCCAGGCTCAGCTTGCCGCGCTTGAGAGTCGCTGCAACGAGTTGGAAGCGGAACGCAAGGCGCTGCAAGGCAAAGGCGCCGAGCGCGGCGGCCAGGTGCAGCAGGCAAGCCTGACGGTCGAGCAGGTGCGGCAACGCTCCAAGAAGCTGCTCGAGGAACTCAAGAAGATCGAGGCGCTGCCGCCCGTCAAGAAGCAGTTGAAGTACCACGCGCCGTTGAGCCGGGCGGTGCATAGCGATGAGATGTTCTTCGAGTGCAAATCTGGCCGGGTGGCGTACATCGATCTGCCGGTGTTCTTGCAGGAAGTCAAGCAGTCGCTGGAAGACATTTCGGGCGAGCTGAAGACCACCTACCGCGTTGAACGCACGACGGCGTCCGTCGGAGCCTATCGGCTACGGTATGCCGTGGAGCGTGAACGCACCGCCGTTGACGTCGGATCAACGCCGCCGGAACGCGGCTTCCGCTACGGCCTGAGCGAATGGCTGGTTGAGCCGATTTCTCCGGACCGCGGCGAGAGCCTGGAGCAAGCGCTGGCGGCCAAGTCGGAATTCCGCCAACTCACCGATAACCTCGATAGCCGAATCACGGTGGTCACGTTTTGGGTGTATCCCGACAGCTTCGAGCTGTTTCGGCAATTGCGCGATCATCTCTACCAGCGCGGCCTCGACATCGCCGGCCGGCCGCTGATGATGGGAGCGCCGATAGCGGCGTCGAAGTATGGGACGGCGTCGCGCGGGCAATAATGCCGCAGGCGGCTATTTCTTGGCGTCCCCAAACATCAAACGCTGCGGCTGATTGGCAAACGTCGCATTGCTGGCCTCATCAAAGGCGATTACCCAGACACGGTCAAAGACGCTGCTGTCCCAATTCTTCGGAACCAGATCACGGAGCTTGTCCCGGTTCTTTGCCCTGGCAACAATCGCGTGTGCCAGCGGCGGGATGTTGCCGTGATGCCAGCAGATGAGCACGGTCTTTCTGAAATATTTCTCCTGGCTGAACAGTTTCTCGACGACCTGCGGAAAATCATCGTTCGCCTGTTTTTGACTGATCGGCATATCGTCGAGGGCCTTGGCCAGCGGCGTCACGGTTTCCAAGGATCGCTGGCTGTGCTTGGTCGGCTTGGCCGCGAAGATGAAGTCCGGCGTTGCAAATGGCGATTGCTTGGTCGGGAATACGGGCGAAGTGACGAACAGCGCCGGCAACGCGGCGGCCCGGGCGGCGCCGCGGCTCCTCAGATGGATGTCCGTGTCATCATTGGATTTCTCGGCGTGGCGGAGGATGAGAACCTGCTTCGGCGTGCTCTTGGCCCCTTCGTTCGCCAGCCTGGCGTCGCCGTTGTAACGCTGGGAATTGAAGAACACGACGCCGAGGGCGCCGAAAATCGTCGCCAGCACGAGGCAACGCAGTAATCGCGAAACCAGTGTCATTGGTTGGGACGCCGCCCTTGTTGACGTTTCGTTCCTTCTCTATAAATGGTATTGCAAGGTACTATTTCCCGCAAACGAATTAAGCGAGTCCGCGCATGCTAGCTTGGCTTCGCAATATCCGAGTCGCCATCCGAACGGTCGCCCAGGGGATGTGGATCACCCTCTGGTATTTCCTGCAAACCTACAAGCGCAAGGCGTTCACGCAGCACTTCGAGTATCCGGAGCTGCCTGTGCCGGTGAAGCCACGCTACCGCGGCTTTCACAAGTTCGACCTGACGACCTGCATCGGCTGCGACAAATGCGCCCGCATCTGCCCGGTCGATTGCATCTACATCGACAAGGTCAAAAACCCTGTCGGCAAGGGCTTCCGCGTCAACGGCTTCAAGATCGATTACACCAAGTGCATGTTCTGCGCCTTGTGCGTCGATCCCTGCCCAGTCGATTGCATCTTCATGGGTTCGACGCACGATCAGAGTTGCTACACCCGCGACGGCTGCATCGTCGATTTCGCCAAGCTGCCGGTCGAGATTGCGTGGGGCCAGGCGACGTTGAACCCGACGGCGATTCAGGCGTCGAAGCTGACGGTCGAGCCGGTCTGGACGAAGCCGCCCGATCCGCCGCCGCCACCTAAGCCGCCTGCCGCGGCACCACCGACGGCCCCCGCGCCAACGACAACCAGCTGACCACGCCGCCGCTTGCCGATTAGCATTCGCATGACGCCACGCGAACGCTAAACGGTAAACAGCGATAACCGGATGAATTCAAATGAACGCAGCCTCCCCGCCATGGGCTAAGAAAAAATACTACACGTTGGCCGAGGCCAACGCCACGTTGCCTCTCCTGCGTTCCATCCTGCGCGATGTCACGACTCTGGCAGGCGAGTTGCGTGACCGCTTCGAACGCCTGCACCGCTTGCAGAACGCCAAGGGAGGGCTCGATTCCGCCCATCAGGAGGAAGTGCAGCAACTGATTGAGGAATTCGAGCGCGGCCAGGAAAAAATGACCGAGTACGAGCACGAACTGGAAAAACTCAACGTCGAACTCAAGGATCACCACACCGGCTTGATCGATTTCCGCCACCTCAAGGATGGCAAGGAAATATACCTTTGCTGGCGCCTCGGCGAAGCAGTTGTCGCTCATTGGCATGACCTCGACGCAGGCGTCGCGGGCCGGCAGCAGCTCACGCAACAAATCCACAACGGATGAAGCTCATGCTCCCGCCTACTAACGACCCGGTTGCCACGCTGGTTTTCTTCCTGGCCGTCTTCACCATCGTCGGCGTCGTGTTTCTGTTCATCCATCTCGTGATGGGCAGCTTCATTCGTCCGTACAAGCCGGACGCCGAGAAGCTGACCATTTACGAATGCGGCGAGCCAACGGTCGGCAGCGCTTGGGTGCAGTTCGATCTGCGCTACTACGTCGTCGCTCTGCTTTTCGTCATCTTCGATGTCGAAGTCGCATTCTTCTTTCCGTGGGCCACGGTGTTCGGCACGGCAAATCAATTGGCCCACCTGCCTCCCTCAGTAACCGCAGCGGCACTTGCCAAGATGTCCGATGCCGAGAAGCAGCAGCAAAAGGGGATTGAAGACCAGCGACAAACGCTTTCCAATTTTCTTCTCCCTTCGGGGCTCGACAAGGACTCGAAAGTGCTGATGCAGCTAACCACGCGGGAAAAGCAAACCAAGAACGGCGAGACGGAGGTAGTAGACCGGGTGGTACCGATCCAGCCTAAGGACGCGTCCACTTGGGCGGCGATTGCGTTTTGGGACATCGTAATTTTCTTCGGCGTGCTGATGGTCGGCTTCGCGTATGTCTGGCGCCGCGGCGACATCGACTGGGTACGCGCTTATGCGCATCACGAGGAACCAGTCGCGGCGACCGAGAAGCCACTAGAACAGAAGGTTGCACAACAAGCCCAGGGGTGAGCGCAGCGAAACCCTGGGATAGGAGAGAATCATGGGATGGGTTGAAGGTCGATTCGAAGAGAACTTTTTCGTCACCACCATCGAGCAAGGCATTGCCTGGGCGCGCGAGTCGAGCATGTGGCCGATGACGTTCGGGCTAGCGTGCTGTGCCATCGAGATGATGGCGGTGGGCGGCCCTCGCTACGACATGGACCGCTTCGGCGCCGGGGCCTTCCGCGCTACTCCGCGGCAAGCGGACTTGATGGTTGTCGCCGGCACTGTCAATATGAAGATGGCGAGTCGCGTGCGCCGCCTTTACAACCAGATGCCCGACCCGAAGTTTGTCATTGCCATGGGCGCCTGCACCTGCGGCGGCGGCCCCTACTACAAGTATGGCTACAACGTCGTCAAGGGGGTCGATCTGGTGGTGCCGGTCGATGTCTACATCCCCGGTTGCCCGCCGCGCCCGGAAGCGCTGCTTGAAGGCCTGTTTCGCATCCAGGACAAAGTACGCGGCATGCGATATTTGACGAAAGGCCAAGCGACGGACTTGCCGATCCCGGCACGCACCGGCTACGTGCTACTGCCGCCGGAACTGGACGATCCCGATCCGGTGAAGGCGCTGGAGAAGCAGATCGCGTGGGCGAAGATGAACAAAGAGAAGGCAGCGCCGACGAAGGCTTAACCAAGATTGCAGATTGCAGATTTCAGATTGCAGATTTGGATCTGCAATCTGAAATCTGCAATCTGAAATCTGCAATCTGAAATCAATTCATGACCTCCACCGAAATCATCACGACGCTCGAAACCGAGTGCGGCTCCCGCATCAAGAGCAAAAACGCCGACGCCATCGACCCGTTCGTCGTCGTCGAGCCCGGCGATCTGCTGGCGGTGTGCCAAACGCTGCGCGATCACCCGCGGCTCAAGCTCGACAGCCTCAACTGCATCTCCGGGGTCGATTATCTCGAGCTCGATCCGAAAAAGATCGCGAAAGCCGGCTTCGAGCCGCACCTCGAGGTAGTTTACCACCTTTGCAGCATCAGCCTGAAGCACCGTTTCGTGGTCAAGGTGATGTTGCCGCGATGGAAGGGCGACAAGCCCGGCGAGCTGCCTGAAGTTCCCTCGGTCGCCGGCATCTGGCCTGCCGCCGACTGGCACGAACGCGAGGTGTTCGACCTGTCGGGCGTGATGTTCACCGGGCATCCCGATCTGCGGCGTATCCTGTTGGCGGACGATTGGGTCGGCCATCCGCTGCGTAAGGATTATGAGTTCCCGCTGGAGTATCATGGCATCAGGGGGCGGTAAGAGGGCTATGTTTCGACAAATAGAAAAGTCGCACCAATTTTTCGGAGACGGCCCATGACTACGAAGCGACGTGCGTATGGCGAAATTCGTAAAATCATTGAAGATCGCGGCGGAGCGATGGTTTATGAACGCGAAGGCCACAGGTACGGAGCGTGGGTCATTTCGCTCAATGGCAAGAGCCGGATTGTTGAGGCAACGGGCGCTAAGTCATTCCCTCTACTTGACAAACTCTACAAACGCAAACCGGGAGTTCCGCATCCGACTCAATGGGATCATTACCTGCACGAATTGCGCGACAGTGCAGTAAAAGAATTGCTCGCGGTTCTCAAATGATCCACGTTTCGTATCAGATCGGTGCGATTCGTATCAGAAAGCCGTCCCGAAGCAAAGCCGCGGTAAGAGGGCAAATCATGACGAACAAGCAACGCATCCTGCAAATGGTCGAACGCTGGCCGGAGGATGTCTCATATGACCAAGCGGTCTACCATATGTGGGTGCTGAAAAAAATCGACGCGGGCCTCAAGAGCCTTGAAACGGGTCCTTCAATAGACCACGACGAACTCTTCGACGAACTCGAGCGATTATGCGATGAAGAAGAAAGTCAGGCTAAGGTGGTCGCCGCTGGCCAACGAAGATCTAAGACGCCTGCGAAACTGGATCATGGCGGCCGGCGCCCCAAGAACGGCCAGATCGTTCGTAAGTCGGTTAAGAAAACGCGTGGCACAGCTTCGTGATTTCCCCGAACTTGGCGCAATAGTCGAGGACTACAATGACCCCGCATTCCGTGAGATCGATTTTCAGGATCAACGTATTGTCTATCGCTTCGATGGAGCGTTGGTAATGATTCTTACCGTCTTCCATGGTTCTCACACACCGAATCTTTCACGATTGCTTGGCGATTAACCTATGGCAACCGCATCACTGATGCCGCAAGATCAAACCATCGTCGAGTTCGACGTGCGCACCGACGAAATGCTCGTCAACATGGGGCCGCAGCACCCCTCGACGCACGGCGTCCTTCGGCTTGTGCTGCGCACCGACGGCGAGATCGTTTCCGAGGTGGTGCCGCATCTGGGCTACCTGCACCGGTGTGCCGAAAAGATCGGCGAGAATGTCATGCCGATCCAGTTCATCCCGTACACCGACCGGATGGATTATCTCGCCGGCATGAATATGAACCTGGCCTTCTCGCTTGCCGTCGAGAAGCTGTGCGGCATGAAGATTCCGGAAAAGGCCAACGTCATCCGCGTCCTTGTCTGCGAACTCAACCGCATCGCGAGCCATCTTGTCGCCATGGGCACCTATGGCCTCGACCTCGGCACGTTCAGCCCGTTCCTTTACGCCTTCCGTGAACGCGAGATGATCCTCGACCTCTTCGAGGAAGTCTGCGGCGCACGCCTCACTTACAGCTACATCACCGTCGGCGGCGCTCACGACGATCTTCCCGATGACTGGATCGACCATGTGACGCAGTTTCTCGATTATTTCGAGCCACGCATTCCGGAGTATCACACGCTCTTGACGACGAATCACATCTTCGTGCAGCGCACGGCGAACATCGGCATTTGCTCGAAGGAACTGGCGATCGCGCATGGCTGTTCCGGCCCGATGTTGCGTGGCTCCCTCGACCGGACCAAGAATGATCCGGAGTGGGACCTGCGCAAGATTGAGCCGTATTGCGACTACGAAAAATACGATTTCCAAGCCGTCCTGCCGCCCTTCGACATGGCGCCGCCGGAATCGAAGATCGGCGACTGCTGGCACCGCTACATGGTGCGCATGCTGGAAGTGGTCGAGAGTATCAAGATCCTTCGGCAAGCCCTGGCGAGGTACCCGAAAGCCGCGGGTTCGCACCGAATCGAGGTGCCCAAACACCTGCCGGCCGGGGAAGCGTATGCGGAGAGCGAATGTCCGCGCGGCCAGATGGGCTTCTACGTTGTCGGCAGCCCGGCGAAGGGCCAGGTTCCGTTGCGAGTCCGCGCCCGTTCGTCGAGCTTCTCGAACCTCAGCCTCGCCGGCAAGATCTGCGAAGGCTGTCTGATCGCGGACATCCCGGCCATCATCGGCAGTATTGATATCGTGATGGG
>SHZY01000106.1 GCA_009692065.1 Gemmataceae bacterium | reverse complement strand
TGTATCTTGGCGTTCACTCGAAATCCCTTTCTGCTGGTGGTGATGGTTGCTCACTACAACATCAGACGCCGCAGAAACGTCAGGGATTTCGAGTTTTTTCAATTTCTTGCCTCGCCGAGACGCGGCGGGTTCGCTTGATCAAGGGCTAGCCCATGTAGAGGTTTTCGTCCCAGGCGGACGAATGGTGCAGGTCGATGGTATTCCGCGCGGCCGCCAGGTTGTGCTGATAGTTTTGCTTGTCGCGCAACGGGTGTTTGCCATGGGTCATGCGCTCGACCAGGATCGGCGTCGTCTGATTGTTGCCCAGGGCGGCGAAGGCGACGTCCACGCAACTCGGCACCATCCGCCCGACCTTTTGGCCGTCCCAGAGAATGTCGTCGTAGACAACTTTCGCCGTGACCCAGCTATCGACGGCAAACTTTTGCCCAAGCAATGTGAACGAGCGCGGCAACACGACTTGCTTGTCGGCGCCGAACGGCGAAGTGTAGACATCGCCGCGGATCTCCTGCAAGCCGACCTTGCCGGCGAGGATCTTGGCCTGGAACGCTTCCAGATCTTCCGCGGTCTTGAAGTCCGCCGGGGATTTGAGGCCGGCGCTCTTCATCAGCGCGTCGAGGTGGGCAAACGTGGCCGAATCGGTGCGGCCCACGAAGGTCTGGATCAGCCGATCGAAACGCTGCCAATCCTCGAACTTGCCGGAGCGAGCCAGGAGATCATTCAGAATCATAGCCGAGCCCAGCTCGCGCGCTGACGAGAGCGGCCCAAAGTAATCTTCGCCCCCCGCGATGCGCATGTCCATGCGGCCGCACCACATCATCGCCTTGAAGTAACGCTTGAGCACGTCGGAATTCTCGTAATGGCCGCGCACCTTGAACTGCGAGAAATCGACGTCGCGCTTCTTGCCAAAGAGGATGAACTCCTCGATCTGCAAATCCTTGACGGCGCGCAGCGTCTTGGCCACGCGGGCGTCTTGCTTGAGCTTGGTAGGCTGCTGCTGATCCTGAAGCAGCGATTGCGCGACGGCGAGGAAATAATCCGCATCAGCGAGGCTGTCGCCCAGGATGCCGTCGCCGTATTTCTTTTGAGCCGCGGGAATCTTGTCTGCCATCCCAGTCAGGATTTCGCCGAGGGAGCCTGCGAGGTACGTCGCTTCGAGTTCTTCCAGCATGGCGTCGTAGGAACGGTGCCAGGCGTGCAGGATGGCATCCGAGGAGACGAAGACCGGCAGGTCGTTCGCGTAGATACGGTAGAACAATTCGGCAAAGCTCTGGCCGCTCAAACGCTCGCTGACGACGAAGCCGTTCTCCTTGAACTTGGCGAGTTCTTGTTGGTTCAGCCGGAAGTCGAACCAGCGGCCGCGCTTGTTGGCGGGTTTGTTGAAATCGAAGGGCGGGTCCTTATTCGGGTCCTTGTTGAATTCATCCCAGAATTTGGCGGTGGTCGGGTCCCAGGAAAACTTGCCGGCATAGTTCGTCGGCGCCGGATAACGTTTGCCGAACTCCTGCGGCGAGATTTGGCCAGATTTTCTGGAGTTCCGCCTTGAAGACGGTCGCGTAGCCAAGGGCGTCCTGGTCCGCTTTCAGCGGGGTCTGTGCGTGAACGGCGGGTTGCCGGCGCTGCAAATGCACGCCGCCAAAAACCAATGCGATGGCGCCGACGAGGACGCCGACTGCGAGTTTTCCTTTGGACCGGAACATGTGGAACCCTCCTGAGATGATGGAAGGAGTGCGATTGTACCGCAAGACGGCGAATGAGTCACCATGAATAAGACGAGTTCCGCGGGCTTTCGGCACGAAATCAAGGGCAGGTTTTGCGATTTTTTGAGGCGGAAATAGGTGGCGGCGTCAACCTTGGTTCTGATATGATTCAAGGCCGCACGAATGGATTGTAGTCGTCACCGTGCGCGTGACGAAATATCCTCACGTAGAGCGTGAGGACTACACTCAAGTTTGGGGGGAGCCGCCATGTTCAACGTCGGTCAAGCGATCAGCAGAAACTGCCAGGGCATCACGCGGCGCGAGCTGCTCCAGGTCGGCGGCTTGAGCGTGCTGGGCATCAGCCTGGCGAATCTGTTGCGCTCGGAAGAAACTCGGCCCCTTACGGGGCTCGGCTCGCCAGCAAGACCGCGCACCGAGAAATCCTGCATCTTCATCTTTCTCGAAGGCGGCCCCAGCCAGTTCGAGACCTTCGATCCCAAGCCGAGCGCCCCGATGGACATTCGCGGCCCCTACGGCAACTGCGCCACCAACGTACCCGGCACGCAAATCTGCGAGTTGCTGCCGATGATGGCCGACCGAATGGACCGCTGCGCCTTGATTCGCTCGCTCACCGGCTTCACCGGTGGCCATACCGCCCGTCCTGCTCTGACAGGCTCGTTCAACAGCCTGACGACGTACGGCGCCGTCGTCACCCGGCTGAAGGGCGCGATCGGCGATATGCCGCCCTACGTGCATCTGGGTGGCAAAATCTTCAATACGCCCGGCATCGGCGGCGGCATCCTCGGCTCGGCCTGCGATCCGATCGAAATCCGTGATCCGTTTGGCCGACAGGTGAATTTGCAGCAGTTCTCGCTCAGCGCCGACGTGACGCCGCAGCGTTTTCACCAACGCCGCGAGCTGCTCAATGCCGTCGATCAGGCGCGGGCCAAGGCGAACACCGGCGCTGCCATCGAGCGCATGGACACGTTTCATCAGCGCGCCGCCAATATCCTGACGTCGCCGATCGTGCGCAACGCCTTCGATCTCTCCCAAGAGCGCGAAACGCTCCGCGAGCGCTACGGCGCCAGCCATTTTGGCCAATCGCTCTTGATGGCCCGTCGACTCGTCGAAGCGGGCACTCGCTTCGTGCAGCTCAAGTGGTACGACTGGGACGGCCCTTGGGACATCCACGGATTCAACTCCACCGGCATCGAACGCATGGAAGAGGAACTCATGCCACGCTTCGACCAGGGACTCTCGACGCTGCTCGATGACCTGCGCGACCGCGGCTTACTTGCATCAACCCTCGTCGTGGTGGTCGGCGAAATGGGCCGTACGCCAAGGATCAACCACTGGGGCGGCCGCGATCACTGGGGCAACCTGCTGTTCGCGCTCCTCGCGGGCGGCGGCATCCCCGGCGGCACGGTCGTCGGCTCCAGCGATGCCCATGGCGCGGCCCCGGCGACGTTTCCCGTCCAGCCCGACGAGTTCGCGGCGACCATCTACCGCACGCTCGGCATCGACACCAACCTCGACCCGCGCATCCGCCCCTTCATCGGCAGCGCGGCCCCGGTGGCGGCGCTGGTATGATGGTTGTAATAAGGACACTCCGCGAAATTCGATCCAAGAACCGCTCCTGGCCAAGCAGTTTAGGAACTCCGAATGCTAATCTACAAAGCCATGTACAAGACGATCGACGAAGGCGTCCACGCCGAGGTGCTCGATTTCCCGGGTGCGATTAGCTTCGGCGCGGACTTGGACGAGGCTCGCCGTATGTTGGCGAGTGCGCTGGTGGACATGGCCGAGACGAGTGTCTTGCAAGGTGAAGCGTTGCCCGCCCCCGATCCCTCCTGCACCGATCCCGACGCAGACCTGGAAGAGCCGATTTTTCCGCAGTTGTCGGCTTCGACTCGTGTTGCCCAAGTCCTGCAAGGAGCGCAGCGGTGAAACGGCGTGATCTTCTGTAGCACCTGCGCCAGCACGGCTGCAGATTCGTGCGCGAAGGCGGCGACCATTCCATCTGGGAAAACCCCGCCAACCGACATCGGACCGCCGTGCAACGTCATCGCGAAATTCCCGAATATACCGCGAAAAGAATCTGCAAGCAGCTCGGGATTCCCGAACCGGCTTGATTCAAACACGAAGCAAACACATGATCCGGTCCTTGCCATCTCTGGTGTTCATTGTCATCTCGCTGAGCTTCGCATCCGCTCAACCCAGCCCCTTACGGGGCACGGCTCGCCAAGATGTACAGCCTGCCAAGCTCCTGATCGCCTTCGCCTCCACGCGTGAACGCTGGGATCCGCCCTATCCGAAAATCCACTTCTACGAGCACGACGGCGTCTCCAAGGGCAAGATGCTCGAATCGATCGACACTATTTCCAAGGGCGTCAACAACTCGCGCGGCGACATGCACCCGGCCCTTTCCGCCGACGGGCGCTACTGCGCATTCGCGTCGCAGCTCGGCGTTGCCAATGGCGGGCAGAGCGAAATCTGGGACCGCAAGGAGAAGAAGCTGATCGACCTGCCATCGGTCCATTGGCTTCTGAAGACGCACCAGATGAGCGCGACCCTGTCGGCCGATGGCAAGCTACTCGCCTTCGCCGCCTGGGCCTGGCCGGGCACGAGCGGACGCTGGAACTGCTTCCTCTACGATGTGCCGGGCAAGAAAGTCCTCGACCTACCCAAGCTCAATCGCGAATCGTTCGATCAGCGTATGCCGGCGATTTCCGCCGACGGACACTTTCTCGCCTACGTCTCCAACGCCAAGGGGGGCGTCGGGCTGACCGACATCTATCTCTACGACCTCAAGGAGAAGACGACGATCGCGTTGCCGGAGATGAACTCGAAGAGCACGGACTTCCAGCCCGCACTCTCGGGCGACGGCCGGCTGATTGCGTTTGCCTCGGATCGCCCCGGCGGCGTCGGCAATCGCGACATCTATCTGCATGACCGGGTCGACAAGAAGTTTCTGCCGCTGACCGGCGTCAATTCGATTGCCGCCGAGCAATCACCCTCATTGAGCGCCGATGGCCGCTATCTGGCGTTCGTGTCGGAGCGTTTGTCGGGCGCCGGCGAGCGCGACATCTATCTTTACGATCGCGTCACGCAAAAGCTGCTGCCGACGCCGGGGTTGAACTCGAAGCAGGACGATTTCGATCCGTGTGTGATCGTGCTGAAGTGAGCTGGGACTTGGTGGCAGGGGCTGTCCCTTTATTTGGACTTGTCCCGCCACTTCTTGAGGGCGTCACGCGGGCGCAAATCTTCCGCGCTGGCATGTCGAACGGCGTTTTCCAGATGCTCCAGCGATTCGGGAAGCTGGCCGGCCTCGGCGAGTGCTTCGCCGAGATACAGGTGCATATCCGCGAACTCCGGCCTGCACAAAAGCGCCTGCCGCAACGCACGCAACGCCTCGTCCCGTTGCCCAAGAAACTTCAGAGCTTGGCCGCGATTGAGGTGGGCGTAACCGAAATCGCGCTGGAGTGCCAGGGCCTGGTCCTCGGCCTCGACCGCCTGGCGGAAGAACTCCATCGCCGCTTTCTTTCCGCCTGACTCCTGAATGCGTTTCTCGCCCATGCGGACGAGGGCCGCGCCGAGAAGGTAGTGGGCTTTCACCATCTTGGGATCGGTACGGATCGCGGCACGCAGCACCGTGACGCCTTCTTCGAGTTCGTTGACCTGGCATAAAGTGTGGCCCAGGATGTACAGGACTTCCGGATCCGGTGCTTCTGCAGCGAAGTGGCGCAAGAAGGCCAGTGCTTCGGGTAGTCGGCCCTGGCGTTCCAGTTTGGTGAACTGCTCGATGCGCTTCAAACGCTCACACGTGTAGCGATTCAAGTCCGCCACGAAGGGATCGGGCCAGCCTAAGTCGTTCGGTAGCATAGCAGCCTGCTGCTGGTATTTTTTGGCAAGCTCCTGATCCGGATGGATGCTTGCCAGCAGGTTGTAGGCCTTCTTGCGGCTGCTGGGGTGCTCGGTGAGCATTTGCAGATGGGTGCGCGCCGCAGCGTAGTCCTCGCGCGCGATCGCAAGCAAACCCTGGCCGAATTGCAGACGCGCGCTCTTGGCTTCGATGCCCTGCAGAGCTTGCAATTCCTGCTCGGCGTCTTTGAGGTGGCCGATCTCGATCAGCACCAGCGCGAGCCGGAAGTGGAGGGCCGCCCGCTCATCGGACCGATCAGCCAGGGCGAGCGCGCGGCGCAGATGCGGGATGGCCTGGTGAGGGTGGCCGACGATCAGTTGAAAGCCACGCAAGTAAGGCCAGGCCGGATTGCGGGGGTCAAAGCGCTCGGCATTCGTGTAAGCAACGGCAGCTTGGTCGTCGAAGCTGTAGTTGGCCAGCACCATGGCCAGCTTGCCCCAGGCTTCGCCGGAGCGTGGCCGGCGGCGCACGTCCTCCAGGGCTTCTTCGACCATTTCGACCACGCAACGATCCGAGCGGTCGAGCGGCACAACCGGCAGCGTCGGGGTGGTGTACCAGCGCCAGCTAACCCACGCCGACAGTCCGACCAGCGTTGCCAGGATGGTCCCGACGATAAATTTTCGGGTCATCGGCGTTCCTTGTTGTGAAGAACCTCACGCAAAGGCGCAAAGACAGACAGCAACAGTTTCTACTCTCATACACATGGAATTTCTCTTTGCGCCTTTGCGTGAGTTACTTCTTTCCACACCTTTTGCAGAGCATTCATTCCTTTCCCTCGCCGCGGGAAAGCACGATCGTTCGATCCGCGCTGCCGCCGGGAAAGGTCTCTGCCAGCCCGTCAGGCCAGAAAACGTGGACGGCGTCGAACGTTGCCGTCTCGCCCAGGCCGAAGTGGGCGCGGGGGTCGCTGCTGCTCTGGTAGCTATCGCTCGGCTGGATGATGCGCAGCCACTTGCGCGTGCCGGCCTGGATGGTGACCTCGGCGCCATAGGCGTCGCGTTTGAGTCGAGGGTCCAGCGCCTGTACCCGCAGCCAGTGGCCGCGCTTCGGGGCCACGTTGCGAAAGACGCGCGCCGGGCCTGCCACGGTGGTGACGACCAGGTCGAGGCCGCCGTCGTTGTTGAGATCGCCGCTGGCGAGGCCGCGGGCGACGTTCGGCGTGCCGCTGAACGGCGCATTCGATTCCGAGACATCGCGAAGTTTACCGAGCCCTTCGTTGCGGAAGAGTTGATTGCGCTCCGCATAGCGCATGAGCGGCTCGCCAAGGGGCGCGTAGGAGAGGGAAGTGGTGGTATGCCTGGCGATGCGGCCATTGACGACGGCGAGGTCAAGCCAGCCGTCGTTGTCGAAATCGCCCATCAGGGAGCCGAAGCCGGTGCCGCGCCACGCCGAGTTAACCAGACCGGCAGCGGCGGTGCGGTCGTTGAAGGAGCCGCGTTTGGGTCCCTGTCGCCAGAGCGTATTGCGCTCGGTGGCCAGGTGGGTGACGTAGAGGTCGAACAGGCCATCGCCATCGATATCGCCGATGGCGACCCCCATGCCGGCTTGGGCCATACCCGCGCCGTCCACCGCCACGCCGTGCAGGTAGGCCTCCTCCGCGAAAGTGCCCTTTTCTTTTTGATTGATCCACAAGTGATTCGGTTTGCCGTCGTTGGCGATGAAGATATCGGGCCAGGCGTCGCCGTTGAAATCGGCGCAGTAGACGCCGAGACCCGGCGCCGGCGCCTTGCTCAATCCGGCTGCCACGGTCACGTCCTGGAATTCCACCCGACCCTTGCGGGCGTTGCCCAGGTTGCGGAAAATCTTGCTGACGGTGCCGGGGAAGGCATTGGGCCCGCAGAATTCCTTGGCGCCGCTCGGTGTGCGGCACGGAAAGGACGGATCGTTTTCGAGGTAGTTGACGACGACGAGGTCGAGCCAGCCGTCGCGGTTGTAGTCGACGAAGCTGGCGGAGGTGGCCCAGAGCGGATTCTTCAGCCCGGCTTCTTCCGTGACGTCGCTGAAGGTGCCTTTGCTGTTGTTGAGGAACAGTTTGACGCCGCCGTACTGAGTGACCAGCACATCGGGCCAGCCGTCGTTATTGACGTCGCCGATGGCAACGCCGGTGTTGAAGCCGGCGATGCCGAGACCGGAGCCTTCGGTCACGTCCTTGAAGCTCCCGTCGGGCATGTTTTTGAAGAGGCGATTGATCGACTTGGATTTCGGGCCGCCATGTGTCAGCAGATAGATATCGACCCGGCCGTCGCCGTCGAAATCGAAGAGGGCGACGCCGGAGCCATGAATCTGCGGCAACTGGTACTGGTTTAAGTCACCAGCGTCGTGGACAAAGTCGAGGCCTACTTCGTCGGTAATGTCTTTGAGCCAGAGTGGACCGTCCGGGGGCGGCAGGTTGTCGTCGGTTTTCGAAAAGACCCAAAGGGCCGCCGCTCCGCCCGCAAGGAGCAGAAAAAGTGCGGCAACGCCGAGGACCGCGAGTTTCATGGGAGGTCCCGGCGGCTAGTCCGAGTGGAATGAAGCTGGTGGAGTTGGTTTAATCATATCAATTGCCCGGTATGGTTCAAGCAGAGGACTATGCGAGAATATCGGTTACGACATTCCCATGCACATCCGTCAGGCGGAAGTCGCGGCCGCCGAATCGGTAGGTCAGCCTCTCGTGATCCAACCCCAGCAGGTGCAGGATGGTCGCGTGCAGGTCGTGCATGGTGGTGATGCCTTCCTCGGCGTGGATGCCGAAGTCGTCGGTCGCGCCGTAGACGGTGCCGCCCTTGATGCCGCCACCCGCCATCCAGATCGAGAAGCCTTCCGGATGATGATCGCGGCCATCTCTGCCCGACGAGTGCGGCGTGCGGCCGAACTCGCCGGCCCACAGGATGAGCGTCTCGTCCAGGAGGCCGCGTGCCTTGAGGTCCTTGATGAGGCCGGCGATCGCCTGATCGGTGTCGAGGGCGTTCTTTTCGTGGCCGCGCTTTAGGTCGCCGTGCTGGTCCCAGGTGCCGTTGGAGGCGCCGGGCGGGCAGGTGATCTCGACGAAGCGCACGCCGGATTCGATGAGCCGCCGCGCTCGCAGGCACTGGATGCCGTAGAGGCGCTTGCTTGCGATGCTGGAGTCGAGGCCGTAGAGCCGCTGGGTCGCTTGCGTTTCGCGGGACAGATCGAGCACATCGGGAACGAGCGATTGCATGCGATAGGCCAGCTCGTAATTGCGAATGGCGGAACTGACGGCGCGATCTCCGCCGGTCGAGCTGGCGAAGTCGGCATCCTGGCCGCGCAGCAAATCGAGCAACGCTGGCTGGCTCCCCTCTCCCCTTGGGGGAGAGGGGTTGGGGGTGAGGGGTGAGCGCGGCCGAATGTTATCAATCGGCACCCCCTCCGCATGAAACATCGTCGCCTGATGATTGGCCGGCAGAAAGCCGCTCGAAAAGGTCTCCAGCCCGCCGCACGGCACCACGCCGAAGCTCAAGACCACGAAGCCGGGCAGGTTGCGGTTCTCGCTGCCGAGGCCATAGTTGACCCACGAGCCCAGGCTCGGCCGGCCCGCGTTGTTGGAGCCGGTGTGCAGGAAGAGGACGCCGGTCGAGTGGATCGGCAGGTCGGCCTTCATCGAGCGAATGACCGCCAACTCGTCGGCACACGACGCGATGTGCGGGAACAAATCGCTGATCGGCATCCCCGACTGCCCGCGCTGCCGAAACGCCCACGGGCTCTTCAGCCATTGGCGATTGCCCATCGCAGTCGGATTGCGCGAGTCGCGAAACGGCCGCCCATCATGGCGATCCAGCACCGGCTTGGGATCAAACGAATCGACATGCGACACTCCGCCGTCCATGAAGCAGAAGATGACGTTCTTGGCTCGGGCTTTCCCCCCTCTCCCCCCAGGAGAGGGGCCGGGGGTGAGGGTGCTGGGCTGCGCGTCTGCCAGCAACGCATTGAACGCCAGAGACCCAAACCCAAGCGCCGACGCCCGCAGCATCTCGCGGCGTGAGAGCGGCATCGGAGCGCAACCGGGACAAGTCGTTTTTTCGTTCATGACTACCTCAGGAGGGCACCTGCTCATCAGCCGATGAATAGGCCGAATTACCTAGAAGCCTCAAAAAACACGGCGTTTATTGGCCGCTTTCACCCCAGGTGCTCACTTCCGGGGGGGCAAGGCGATTTTTTTCGCAACTGACCTGGCGACCATGCTGGGCCATCGGTTACGATTGAGTTAGTTTATTTACAACGGCAGCAGTGTACCGTTTTGTTCATCGATAGTGTCCTCAGTTAATACGCAGATTCGGCAAGACTCTCTTAAGCTCTTCTGTTCCCGCATTGGTCACCTTGGATCCGGTGAGATATAGCATCTGGAGTTGTTTCAGTCCCGCCAATTCCTTGAGGCCCGCGTCCGTCACGCCGGTTTCCATGAGGTGAAGCCACTTCAGTTGTTTTAGGCCCGCTAGTTCCTTGAGCCCTGCGTCTGTCACATTGTTGCTTCCGAGGCCGAGCGTGTGTAGTTGCGTCAGCCCCGCCAGCTCCTTGAGACCGGTATCCGTCAGCTCGGTTTTGTAGAGGTGGAGGGACTGTTGCTGCTTGAATCCCCCCAAATGCGTTAGCCCTGCATTCGTCACGCTGGTGCCGCCGAGTTGTAGTTCCTGCAGTTGCTTGAGTCCGCCGAGTTCCTTTAACCCGGCGTCCGTGACGGCAGTTCTGTAAAGGTAGAGCGATCGTAATTCCTTGTGCCCCGCCAGTTCCTTGAGCCCCGCGTCTGTGACCTTGGTGCTGCCGACGTTAAGCGAGTGTAGTTGTTTGAGTCCTGCCAACTCCTTCAATCCCGCGTCCGTCACGTGTGTGCCTGCGAGTGTGAGTGTGTGCAGGTGCTTGAGTTCCGTCAATTTCTTGAACCCCACGCCGGTCACCTGGGTCTGGAAGAGATTGAGCGAATGGAGCTGGTCAAGTGTTGCCAGTTCTTTCAGGTCGGCGTCGGTTATTTTCGTGTTGCCGAGGTCGAGCGCCTGTAGTCGTTTGTGTGCCAGCCATCGCTTTCAATCCCGTGCCGGTCAGCTTGTTTCCGAAGAGATTGAGCGCCTGAAGGTGCTTGAGAGTTGCCAGTTCCTTTAGTTCGGCGTCGGTCACCTCGGTATGGCTGAGATCAAGCCCAAATCCTTGCTCTGGCGCTGGCAGCTTGGCGATCAAGTCGTATTGCCACCGAATGCGGGGGGACACCCGAAATCCCGGCACATTCCACACATCCCGTTCGCTTGTCTCCTGGGTGAAGCTCAACCAGGATTCTTGCCGACGGGCCACCCAGCCGATATCGACCCCAGTCTTCTCCCAGGCCGCTCGTATTTCCGCGGGCAATGGTTTGGGCGCGGGTTTGCCAGAAACCGATGTCGTTAACGCCAACCCCAGAAGCAAGAGGCCGATTCTCAGCGGTACTTTCATAAAACACTCCATTCATCATCCTTCACGGAATCGCGATAAACTCCGACAAATTGTACATCGCATGCCCCGCGTCGCGCCACACGGCCGCGCTCCCCATAATACCGTCGCCACGCACGCCGTGCAACTCCGCCACCTGCGTTACGAAGCGCGTGAATCGCTCGCGTTCCTCTTTCCGCGGCTCACGGCCGAGCGCGGTGCGGAACATCGCGGCCACGCGTGCCTCGATCGTCTCACCCTTGCGTTCGATGAGCCGTTTCGCCCACACGTCGGCCTGGCCGTGGACGAACGGGTCGTTCAGCATCGCGAGGGCTTGAGCCGGGGTGTTGACGACGTCGCGGCGGCCCTGGCAGACCTTGCTGCCGGGGAAGTTGAAGACTTCCAGGAATTTGGGCGGCTCCATCAGCGTCACCTTGATGTAGATGCTGCGCCGGCCGTTGCCGTCGAGCGGGCCCTTGAAGAGCCGGCGGTCGGCGTACTCCTTCTCGCGGTAAGCGGGAATGCTGTGCCCATAGAGCGTGCGGTCGAGCCGACCTGAAGTGGCGAGCAGCGCATCGCGGATCGCCTCGGCTTCCATGCGCCGCGCCGGATACCGGGCCAGCAGGCGATTCTCCGGGTCGGTTTCCAGCATCGCGGCGCTCGGCGTGTGCGACAACTGAAAAGTGCGCGTCAATACCATGGCGCGAATCAGCCTCTTCATCGACCAACCGTCCGCGACGAATCGATCCGCCAGATAATCGAGCAACTCCGGATGCGACGCCAATTCGCCGACGTGGCCGAAATCGTCTACTGTGCGAACCAGTCCGGTGCCGAAGAGGTGGTGCCAGACGCGATTGACCATGACGCGGGAGGTGAGCGGATTGTCGGGCGAGGAGATCGCGTTTGCCAGCTGCAAGCGGCCGCTCCCCCCACCCCCGGTCCCTCTCCCGGAGGGAGAGGGGAGGAAGAACGGCTTCGGCGCCAGCACCTCGACGTAGCGGCGGGGCGTTTTCTCGCCGGGCTTCATGCAATCGCCGCGTGCGAAGATTGGCTGATCGAAGCCGGGACCGCCGTCGGCAAGCCCCGGCACAACGCGCGGCAACGCCAGCTCGGCGTCCAGCTTGCGATACTTCGCGATCAACTCGGCGAGCTTCGGCGTCGCTGCTGTGCGATTGCTCAGGATGCCGGACTTCATGAAGAAGTCGATCCAGATGACATCGTCGTCGGTGGCGTTGTCCTTCTTCCATACCGTGATCGCACGCTCAAGCCGTTTCATGAAAACGTGGGCAAGTTCGGGGCCATTACCAGGGGGTGGGCCAGCGATGATGCCCTGAAAATGCGCGAGGCTGGCCTTCGGCGGCGCGGGCTGGTCATGCAGCACTACTTGCGTCACACCGAAGTGTGAGCGCGGGTCGGCGGCGGCCTGCTCCCAGGGAACGCGGTAATCCTTTCCGTTGCCAAGAGCCCCGAGCTGATCGGGGAACTTCGGGTTGTCAAATTTGGTCATCAGCTCCGCGTAGACGCGCAGGCCGTCGGCCTCTTCAGGGATGGGAAACGTGATCCAGTGCAGCTCGTTCTTGGTCAGGTATCGATAGTTACGATAGTTGAGCTGGCAATTATTGGAGACAAGCCGCACGGCGCTGGCGCGGTCGCCGAGAACTTGGAAGCTGATGTGCTTGTTGGTCGCGGACAACACAGGTGAGCGCAGCGTGCCGTTCAATTTCTCGGAAATTGCATGCGTATAGGCCCCTCCTGGCAGGATCGCGGCAACGGCCCGGTCGTCCGCGGCGACGGCGAAATCGCCAGGCTGGGACGGGGCGCCGCGCAGCCCTTGCCCGCTCACTTGCCAGTCGGGCCAGGCGCCCTTGCGGAAATCTGCGCGGGTCGTGAATTGCTCGTTGATCTTTGTGCGCTCGGCATGCTCCTTGGCGTATTCCACGGTAACCGCTTTCCAGGCCTTGGCGAACGGGGCTTTGTCTTGCTGCGATTTCTCTGCGATCCGCTGCCAGAGCGCCAGTGGATTCTCCATCGGGAGCTTGTCGTTTTTCAACTTGCCGAGCGCATTGCCCAGGCGAGGCAACTCGATTTCCTTGAGCCATACCTCGGCAAGCTCGTTGCGAATCGCCTTTTTCAGATCGCGCATCTTCCGCATCGTCTCAACGTTCACCTCGGGCGCGTCGATGGTATGGGCGACTTGCCGCGAGCTGCGCAGGACGCCGAGCAGCCCGTGATAGTCGCGAATCGAGATCGCATCCAGCTTATGATCATGGCAACGGGCGCAGGCGATGGTCATGGCCTGGAATGCCTTCGAAAGTGTGTCAATCTGGTTGTCCACGAGGTCGTAGCCGATGGAACGCAGGTCGATGCAGTCGTCGTGATTGACTTCGCCGAAGCGGTAGAAGGCGGTGCCGATGATGGACTCGTTGAATTTCCCAATCCCGTCGCTTGCGCTCCGGGCTGGTATCAAGTCGCCGGCGAGGTGCTCGCGCACGAACTGATCGTAGGGCACATCCGCGTTGAAGGCGCGAATCAGGTAATCGCGATAGCGCCAGGCGTGGTGGACCTCGTAGTTCCACTCATTGCCATGCGTCTCGGTGAAGCGGACCACGTCCATCCAGTGCCGCGCCCAGCGTTCGCCGAAGTGTGGCGATTCGAGCAGCCGATCAACAAGTTTTTCCAGAATCGCTCCCCGTTTAGCGCCCGCCGCATCCCACGCTTTTGAAAAATTCTCGACCTCATCGCCCGCCGCCGGCAATCCCGTCAGCACCAGGCTCAACCTTCGGACCAGCGTGCGCGGGTCGGCGTCCTTGGCGGGCGTCAACCCCTTCAGCTCCATCGCGGCCAGCAAAAAACGATCGATCGGATCGTCCGACCAGGCTTCGTTCTGCGGCGTCGGCACGCTCGGCTTCTTGACGGGTTGCAAGCTCCACCACTTGCGGCGCTCAGCCACGGTCTCGGCCCACGACTTGGCGGCCTTGACGATCGGGGCCTTGTCACGCGGGTCCGGCGCGCCCATCTTCACCCACGCTTCGAGGTCGGCGATGATGGCCGCGGGGAGCTTCCCCTTTTTCGGCATCTTGGTGTCGGGATCGGTGTAGCGCACCGCGAGGATCAGCAGGCTCTTGTCCGGATCGCCGGGCACAATCGCGGGACCCGTGATGCCCCCCTTTCGCACGCCGTCGCGGCTATCGAGCAGCAATCCGCCGCGAACTTTCTTCGAGGTGATGGCATGGCATTCGTAGCAATGCTCGACGAGCACCGGGCGGATCTTCTTCTCGAAGAACTCGATGCCGGCGCTCTGAGCGCGGATGGAAGAAGTCGCGAGGAGCGCGAGGATGATTGTTGAGAGGATGCGATATCGCATGGAGCATACCTTGGCGCGGCTGGGGCGTTGGAGTAAAACAATCCTGTTCAATGTAATCGCGTAATGGCTTTTTTGCCAGAGAATTGCGAATGGCGCGGCGAGGCAAAGCCGCGCTAATACAAAGTACGAAGAGCGAAGTCCGTATCGGCATGCTAACCTTCGTACTTCGCTCTTCGTACATCAGACTTCCGGGGGTAGTTGCTCAGTTTCCACGAAAGGACGTTCCTGCATGTTCCGTTTCTTTGCACTTGTTTGCCTCCTCGCCATCACCTCCTACACCGCCGCCGGTGAGCCAAAACTGCCCAAGCCGATGATCACGGGCTTGAAGAATCCCGAGTCGGTGTGCATCGGCGGCGATGGCCGCACCTACATCACCGAGATCGGCGAGTTCGGCAAAGACGGCGATGGCCGGGTCATGGTGATCGACAAGACCGGCAAGGCGGTTCCTTTCGCCGTCGGTCTCGACGATCCCAAGGGTATCGTCGCCTGGACCAACATGCTCTTCGTCAACGATAACAAGCGTGTCGTGCGCATCGACCCGAAGGGCAAGGTCACGGTGCTGGTCGATGAGAAGTCCTTCCCGACGCCGCCGCTGTTTCTCAATGACATCTGCGTCGATGAGAAAGGGACCTTGTACGTCTCGGATTCCGGTGATCTCAAGGGCAATGGCGGCGCAATCTATCGCATTCAGGTCGTCAATGATCCGAAAGTCAAGGACAAGAGCAAGGTCATCATCACCACCGTCAGCGATGGCAAACGCAACCCGCAGATCAAAACGCCGAACGGCCTGGTCATGGACGGGGTGAACCACCTGCTCGTGCTCGATTTCGCGTCGGGCGAATTGCTGCGCATTCGCGTCACCGATGGCCAGACCACGAAGGTCGCCGACGGCTTCGACGGCGGCGATGGACTGGCCTGGGATTACTTTGGCCAACTCTTCATCACGAGCTGGAAGCACGGCAAGGTATGGGGCATCCCGCGCCCCGCCGTCGCGCCAATCCTGGTTGCGTCCGGCTTCGAGTCGGCGGCCGACCTGTGCCTTGATTCGAGCGGCCGATTCTTTCTGATCCCCGACATGAAGGCCGGCACGCTCACCAAGCTGCCGACGACGATCCCCGGCTGGGAAGTGGACGACTCGCCGCTGCCGCTCAAGACCGAGACCGCGTTCCCCAAGCTGCAGTGGACCGGCTGGCAGGGCATCACCGACGCCGGCAAACAATACCCGCTCCGGCCGCTGATGCTCACCCATGCAGGCGATGGCTCGAACCGTGTATTCGTTGGTATCCAGCAGGGCATCATCCATGTCTTTCCGAACGACCCGGAAGCCGACAAGACCAAGATCTTCCTCGATATCCAGAAGCAAGTTTTCTACGCCGACAACGAGAATGAGCAGGGCTTCCTGGGTCTGGCGTTCCACCCGCAGTACAAGAATACCGGTGAGTTCTTTGCGTTCTATACGCTCAAGAAGGACAAGTCGACCAACGTGCTGTCGCGATTCAAGGTCAGCAAAGACGATCCCGACAAAGCCGACCCGGCCTCCGAGGAAGTTCTGCTCAAGATCAAACGCCCCTTCTGGAACCACGACGGTGGCACCATTTGCTTCGGCCCCGACGGCTACCTCTACATCGCCCTGGGCGACGGCGGAGCGGCCGACGATCCGCTCAAGAACGGGCAAAAACTCACCACGCTTCTCGCCAAGGTCCTCCGCATCGATATCGATCTCAAAGAGGAAGGCAAGAACTACGCCATACCCAAGGACAACCCCTTCGTCGGCAAAAAGGACGCCCTGCCGGAAATCTGGGCCTACGGCATCCGCAACATCTGGCGCATGTCGTTCGACCGCAAGACCGGCCGGCTCTGGGCGGGCGAGGTCGGCCAGAACTTGTACGAGGAAATCATGCTCATCGAAAAAGGCGGCAACTACGGCTGGAGCCTGCGCGAGAGCCTGCACCCCTTCAGCGCCAAGGGGGTCGATCGCAACGACAAGATGGTCGAGCCGATCTGGGAATACCACCACAACGTCGGCAAGTCGATCACCGGCGGCCATGTCTATCGCGGCAAGAAGTTGCCGGAGCTCGATGGCCATTATCTCTACGGCGATTACATCACCACCAAGATCTGGGGCCTGAAGTACGATGAGGCGAAGAAGCGGGTGGTCGCCAATCGTCTGATCCGCGATCCCAATGTGCCAATCCTCTCCTTCGGCGAAGACGAGCACGGCGAGGTGTACCTGTTGACGACGACAATCTCGGGCCGCGGGATTTTGCAGTTTGTGCGCGACAAGCAGCCCTGACCGGCACGAAAGCCCAGGGACAGCCGTCCCTGGGCTTTGGCTGGAGAATAATCACCAAATTTAGAATGTCTATCTTTGAGTTCAATCCCACCACCCTCCTCACACAAGGACCAACCTCGTGCGCAACTCCCTTCCCACCCAACTTGTGGCCCTCGGTCTCCTCGTCTGCCTCGCCCCGCTCGCCCACGCCGACAACTGGCCGAGCTGGCGCGGCCCCAACAACGACGGCATCTCGAAGGAGACCGGCCTGCCCGCGGCGTTCAGCGCGACCAAGAATATCGCCTGGACGTTGAAGCTGCCGGGCAAGGGGAGCTCGACGCCGATCATCTGGGGCGATCGCATCTTCCTCACCGGCGCCGAGGGCAAAGACGTCGGCCTCTGGTGCATCACCACCGATGGCAAGCTGCAATGGAAGAGCAAGATCGCCGCCACCTTCCGCTCTGCCATTCGCAAAGACGAAGGCAACGACGCCTCCGGCACCCCCAGCACCGACGGCAAGCACATCTTCGTCTACGTCGGCTCCGGCGATATGGCCTGCTTTGATTTCGACGGCAAGCAAGTCTGGAGCTTCAATGCCCAGAAACGCTACGGCGATTTCTCCATCCAGCACGGTATGCACGTCACCCCGCTCCTCTACGGCGATCACCTCTATTTCGCCCTTTTGACGAACGGCGGCCACTGGGTCATCGCCCTCGACAAGGCCACCGGCAAGGAAGCCTGGAAGGTCGCACGCCCCACCGATGCCCAGTCCGAGAGCCGTGAAGCGTACACCTCGCCTTGCCTGTGGAAGAACGGCAACGAGCTGAACCTGGTCATCCTCGGCTGCGACTACACCACGGGACATCGGCTCAGCGACGGCAAAGAAGTCTGGCGCCTCGGTGATCTCAACCCCAAGAACAGCGGCGCCCATCGCATCATCGCCTCGCCCGTTGCCTCCGGCGCTGACCTGGTCGTGCCGACCTGCCGCGGTGAAGTGGTCGTCGCGCTCAAACAGGGGGCGACAGGCACCATCAAGTCGGGCAGCAAGCTGGAACAATGGCGCAACAACACCGGCTCCCCCGATGTGCCGTCGCCGCTCATCCATGACGGACTGGTCTATCTGCAACGCGAGAACGGCGTCATGATCTGCCTCGACGCCAAGACCGGCAAGCAATTGTACCTGGAACGCCTGAATTCCGAACGCTATCGCGCCTCGCCGATTTACGCCGACGGCAAGATTTACACGATCGGCCGCGATTCAGGCACCGTCAGCGTTCTTAAAGCAGGGTCGAAGTTCGAAGTGCTGTCAACGAATCGGTTCAACGATGTGTTCACAGCGTCGCCAGCGGTTTCGGGCGGCCGAATCTATCTGCGTGGTTTCGATGCGCTGTATGCGATTTCGGAGGGGGGGAAGTGACCTCGGTGTTTACGTTTAGCGTTCGCATGGCGTCATGCGAACGCTAAACGTAAACGGCAAGATTACTTTGCCTGAATGCGATAAAGCTGCGTCTCTGTCCGCAAGTAAATCGCCCCGTCGGTAACCGCGTAGGACGCAAATGTGCGCTCGCCGAGCTTGCTGGTCGCCAGCGTCTCGAACTTGGTGCTGGCGCGGACGACGGTGGTGATGCCGTCCTCGCTCTGGAGGTAGACCTTACCGTCGGCGTAGAATGGCGACGCGGAGTAGGCGTTGCCGACGCGTTCCTGCCAGTGGACCTTACCGGACTTGGCATCCATGCAACTGGCAATGCCGCGGTCGGAGACCATGTAGAGTTCGTCCCCCACCAAAAGCAGCGACGGCGTGTGCGGCGCCCCCTTGGCGGTGCTCCAGACGACGTGGCTATCGGTCACATCTCCCTTGCCATCGACGCGGATGGCGAAGACGCTTGGCGTGTTGTAGCCGCTGCCGATGAAGATCATGCCTAGTCCATAAACGGGGCGCGGGATGACGGAGTAGCCGCTGCCGTAGCCGGAGCGCCAGATTTCCGTGCCTGTCTGGGCGTCATAGGCCGCGACCATGCCGCTGGCAGGGCTGACGATCTGTTGCTTGCCGTTGACCGTGATCAACAGCGGCGTACTGAACGAGAACGGCTGCGAGGACTTGCCCTTGCGGTCGGTCTTCCACGCGGTCTTGCCGGTGGCGGTATCGAGAGCGACGATGAACTGCTTGTCGCCGCCGTCGCCGGAAAAGACGAGCCGATCTCCAACGAGGATCGGCGTGCCGCCGTTGCCATGGACCGGGGCGTAACGATGATCGTTGTTGCGCCACACAATCTTGCCGTCGAGATCGAGACACGCGCTCCCCTGGTGGCCAAAGTGGACGTAGAGCCGCTTGCCATCGGTGGTCGGCGTCGGGCTGGCGTGGCTATTCTTGCCGTGGATGTTCGGCGCCTTGGCCCCGTCCTGCTTGAAGACCTCGGTCTGCCACAGGATCGTTCCCTTGGCCGCGTCGAGGCAGACGGCCTTCAGCGCTACGTCAGGCTTCCCCAACCCTTTTCCCTTGTCAACGGGGGGCTTGGCGGGCGTGATCGGCACTGCGGTAGTCAAATACACGCGGCCATCGAGCAGGATGGGCGACGACCAGCCGTGGCCCGGGATCTTAGTCTTCCAGGCGACGTTCTCGGTGGTGCTCCATTCGATCGGCAATTTCTTGCCGGCATAATGCCCCTGGCCATTGGGCCCGCGGAACTCAGTCCAATCCTCGGCACCGGCGGCAGTGGTGAAGCTGAAAATGGAGACAAGCAAGTTCGACAAACGCATGGAAGATTCTCGCAAAAGGGGAATGACGGCGGGGTGGAAGCGTCATCTTATGGCGCAGCGTGCGTGCGGCGAGACAGAAGTGTGACGACGGCCGCCGGCGGCCACCGATCCCGCGTCTGCGTCCTTGGGTTGACTACAGCTTGAGGTTGCAGTTTCGTTTATTCGTTCAGCGACACTCCCTCCTCGCGGAAACTAATGAACTAATGCGGAATCGCGTCTAAAGAACGGGACTACATCGCTGTAGGGGACGATCCGTGAACGGGCCTGGAGGCACGGTCGTATTCCCATGTTGATCAACATGGTGGTCGTATGCCGAAGGAAGCGCTGAACGGAACCAGAGCGCGATAGGACACTTGGGTGGCGCGAATAATGACATGGAAAGAAGCGCAAGCAAGCCCGAAACAAGAGCTGGGCACACAGCTTCGCGGTTGATGAAACCTTGATCGGCGTATCAGGTTCGCAATCACACCTAAAGTGGCGGGCTTGCGAATCGAGCTTTGGTCTGGTCTTTCGAGATATCAAGTTGTTACAGACGGCCCGACAACTGATCCGAGTGATCGAGGGTTCTTTGTTTTCACCGTGTTCAAAACCGACACGTTATTCTTCGAACGTTGGTTCGTTTGCGAAGCCGGCAAGCCCATGGCCCGCGCGGTCACTGCGGTAATAGGTAAAATTCTGGCTGAAGCACTGGTCGGCCGGGCGATGCAGGTAGCGGCCGAGGAGGCCCCACTTGCTTTCGATGATAATGCCCCCCCCCCCATCCGCGTTCACGGCGTGCACCACGCCCGCGTGCATGGCGTTGCCGGCAACGTCGCGGTAAACGATCAGGTCGTTGCGGCTCGGTGCTGCCACTGTCTCGTAGCCGTTGTCGCGCAGGATCTGGTCCACATCTTCGCACTTCACGTGAAACTGTCCGCACGTGAAGATCCAGCCGTGACAGTTGAAACTCGCGTCCGACTTGCCGACGGCGATCGCCAGACGATCCATCTTGATCTTCTTCAGGTAGTCCAATTCGCTCACGGCGTGTGGCTCGTCCGGAGCGACGTTGACATAAACGGGAATCCGTTTGTTTTTGTCGGTATAGGCCGCCACCAACGGCTCGACTACCAGGTCGCGGTAGGTGACTAATTCATTCGACAGCGTCGGCGTGTTGTCGACGTCCGGCCGATACAGGAACGAGGCATAAAGGGCAAGGCTGAGTGCGATCAGCTCGAGCGACAGGCGCCAGCGGCCGACCGAAGTGAGAGTTCCACTCGTCAGCGCTCCACGCGGGAGAAAAATCGACAGGCTGAAGAATCCGGCCGTGATGATTGCCAGCCGATAAAGGGGGCTGGAGTCGGAGGTGGGGAGGGCATCCAGAACCATGAGTTCCAGGCCCGCGAGGATCAAGAGAAGCAGCGCCGTACAAGATCGCACGACCGCAGGCACCAGCAACATCCGCGTGAGGGCAAGCGTTGCGAAGCCGGTGAACAGCCCGACCATGCTGACGGCAACGGCCGCCACGCCCGTACTGTCAATACCATCGATGAGAATTAGGTCCAGCACCTGCATCGTTGTGTTTCGACTTTTCGTTTTAAGGATGGGCGGCTGTGGTGGGCGACAATAATACGCGTGAAGGCACAATACGTTACGCCGTAAGCTGCTACATGAGTACCCTTCTCGACAATCTAATGCTGCCGACAAGTTCCCTTCTCAACTAAATTTTACCCCACCAACATGAAAATTTGATGAGAGCACGAGTTAAAATCGTGTGAGAAAAGAATTAAGGATCATCGCGTTTTTTAGTGGGTAAATTTCACAGTTTTTCGAGCATGCAGGTCAGGAGTTTCAGTCGGAAGTACTCCTCGTCACGGTAGCCGTAGGCCCGGCCCTGGATCTTGCGGATCTTGTTGTTGAGGCCTTCGACGAAACCCAA
>SHZY01000105.1 GCA_009692065.1 Gemmataceae bacterium | reverse complement strand
GGGATTGATGATGCGAAAGTTGTTTGGAATTGGCACTGCCAAGAGCCTGCAAGGCCTCGCTGGCCTTTTTTGGTCTCTCTATTTTGCCGCCGAGATGCTTTGGAGTCGAACCTGCGGCCGTCGGTCGCACCGAAGTGAAAATGTTCCGATGACCGACCTTTGGACCGTCGCCGTCGCGCTCGACGTGATCGGTGCCGAAATATCGACTTAATCAACGGGCTGTTAGGGTTGGGCTCCAGGTATTTCCAGGTGGTAGTGGTGGATGGTGTCATGCGTGGATTGTACCATCCTCCCTCAATTGGAGAAAGGGTCATTCTGCCCTTCAAATCCACCGCTTCCACCAGAAAAACGCCAGCGCCAAGAGGCCGCTTCCCAGCATGATGACCAACGCGATCGGGAAACCCCAGCTGTTCTTCGTGTCGGGCGTCAAGGCCTCGAAGTTCATGCCGTAGATGCCGGCGATCAGCGTCATAGGCAAGACGATGGTCGAGATCATCGTCAACACCTTCATGATCTGGTTCAGATGATTCGACTGGGCGGCAAGAAACGTCTGCATGAGGTCGCTGGCCATGTCGCGCGAGCTTTCCATGAGGTCCGCGAAGCGAACGAGGTGATCGTAGACGTTGCGATAATAGACCGTCTCGCGCTCATCGACCAGCACGAACTCGCTGCGCGCCAGGCGCACCAGCACTTCGCGCTCGGCAATCAGCGATTTGCGCAGCACGATGATTTCGCGCTTCAGCCGCAGCAGCTTGCGGTACAGCTCTTGCCGGGGGGAATGCATGACGGAAGTTTCCAGATCTTCGAGCGTCTCCTCGATGTGATCGAGCACCGGAGCGAACTCGTCCACGGTGCTGTCGAGAATCAGGTGGAACAGATAATCCGGCCCGCGCTGGCCCTGGGCGCCGTGGCGAGCGAGGAAGGCGTGCAGGTAATCGATGCACGTCAACGGTTCGACATGGTGCGTGATGAGTAGCTGGCGCGTGAGCACCGCGGTGAGCTGCGTCAACGGCTTCCCCCGGACGTCCGACCTGTCTCTGGCTTTTCCAAGGTGTTGCAAGTAACTCTGCTTGAGCGGGTTGACGACGACAAAAAGATAATCTGGAAACTCCTCGGCCTTGGGCAGGTGCGGCGGAGATTCCGGTTCGCGGCGTAACCGCGTGACGTCCTCGAAGGAAAGGCCGTGGATGCGAAAGAATTCCTGCAGCACGAACTGCTCCTCGGCCTCGGTCGGCTGCGCCATGTCGATCCACAGCAGGTTCGGCTCGGTAAGCAACTCGGCACGCCGATGCCGCAGATCTTCCGCGCTGAGCGTGTGCAACGCCTTGTCGGGCAGCGGCCAGTGGGAGATGGTGATCATGCGCGAGGTGTCGCTCGGAGCCAAGGAAATCGAAACGAATACTTCTTTTGGCCCCTAGAAGAACAGCCGATTTGGGAGGGCGAGGCTCCCGCCGAGCCGTGAACCCGCAGAAAACCAGTGCTCGGCGGCTCGGCAGGAGCCTCGCCCTCCCGGTGTCGTCATTCATTGAGGGGCTCTTAGCTGGTGCCTGAGCCTCACGGCAGTTCTTTCCCGGCAATCGGCAACTTCAATCGCGCGCCGCGGCCGAACCCCGGCGATTCCGCCCCCAGCGGCAACGCGCCGATGTCCGGCCTGGCGTCCTTCGTGAGCCGCAGCGGATCCACGTATTCCTTGGGCAACAGCACACCCTTGCCCAAGGCTGGGCTGCCTTTCTTCAAACGGTAATCATTCTTCGCCGTCGGCGCTGACTCGAAGGCCAGAAAGCCCGGCTCGGCGACGAATGAGTTTGCCTCCCATGCCCTGGAACCTTTGGCCTTGCGCACCTTTTCGAGCAGTCCCTCGGGCAGCTTGGCGTCCGTGGCCGGGCACCAGTGCAGATTGCCGTCCATCTGAATGTCGTGCGGCTCGGGATAGGCGGGGTCCGGGTAGCGGTTGAGATAGACGAACAAGTTGTTGAAGATGCGGCGTTTGGTGCGGTCGTTGGTAACCGTCCACGTTCGGCCGGCGTAGCTGCCGCTCCAGGTTTCGGTGATGAAGGTGTTCTGGTAGAAGTGCAGGTTTTCGATTCCGATCAAGTCGTTGCCGTGGGCAAGAAACCCGTGGCCGCGCAGCATGCCGCCTTCGGGCTTCTTCGGGCTGGGCCGGTTAAAGGGGACGCCCTGGCGCTGATCGATGAGGTTGCGGTAGATGTAGATGTCGCCGCGCGGTCCGCCGGTGTTGTTGCAGGCGAACGTCGTGAAGATGTCGCGCAGCAGGTTCTGGTAGATGTGGATGTCGTCGTTGAAATAGTGCGAAGGGCTGGAGACATAGATGCCGTCGTCCTGCATGCGATCGACGAGGTTGTGGTGAAACTTGATCGCCCGCCCGCTCAGGTACACGCCGTCGTGGCCATCGGTGAATTCGCAGTGGCTGATCTCCCAATCGTGGTTGTACGGATAGTAGAACACCTCGAACTCGTAGCTGCCTTCGGTGACGAGCAGGGCGTGCGTGTTGAGGCGGGCGATGTTGCGCTCGTTGGCCGGCTTCGGGGGCGGGACGAATGGATCGAACGATCTGCCCGTGTAGGTGTAGAGGCCGTTTTCGTCGCGCCAGGCCCAGGGCGGGATCATGCCGTGGATGGCGGAGTTCGTCATCTTGAAGGGGCCGGTCGAGCGCGAGCGCAGGCCATACGTGCCGGCGAAGATCGTGACGTTGTCGAACTCTATGTCGATGCCCATTTGCAAGACGACGGCGTTAAAGCCGCCGCCGCGGATCACCAAGTCCTGAAAGCGGACGTGCTTGGCCATGTCCACGAAGAGCGGCGTCGATTTGAACGGCGTGATGATGAGCGGCAGCTTGCGTGGATCGGTCTCGCCGCGGTAGTTGGCCAGGCCGGGCGTCTTCAAGTTGGTGTGAGCGAGCCGAATGTGGATGTGGCCGCTGTCGCGATCGTACCAGAGCCCGGGGCCACAGTAAACGGGGAGGACCATGAGCTTCTTGTCCGGGTCGTCGATCCAAAGCTCGTTCTTGGCGCGCAGGTCGATCGTATGCCAGTAGGTTTGCAGGGCGATGTGCGAATCGCCGAACAGGCCAAGGACGTCGCGGATGTTCTTGTACGCTTTGACGGAACGGTACTCGTCGGGGGCGCCTTGCGGATAGGGCGCCCAGGCTTTGGCGGGTTCGTCGAAAAACTCCGTGATGCTGCCGTCGAGGATGACGCGCTCGCCGGGGTAGGCGCGAATGGTGATCGGGGCGTCCTTCTTGCCGACGATGGCACAGTAGACGTTTTCGCGATAAACGCCGCCGCGCAGGTAGAGGGTGTCGCCAGGTTTCAATTGCTTGAGGGCGTGGTTGATCGATTTCCACGGCGCTTTTTCCGTGCCGGCGGCGTCGTCCTTGCCTTGTAGCGGATCGACGAAGTGGCTCGGCCCCTTGTCGAGTGGACGTTTGGAAATCTCGGGCAATGGCCGCAGGGTGGGATGCGAAAGGTTGGCGTTTGCCGCTGGTTGAGCGCACAAATGCGGGACAGCGCCGACGAGTACCAAGGTAGCGTAAAGCAATGCCTGGTGATTCATCCGGGTTCTCCATGTCAAAGTGGAGCGGGGTCGCGTAATCGCCCCGTGAACGCGTGCCGCGGTGCGTCTACCACGGGGCGCTTACGCGACCCCGCTCAATTTTACGCAAGAATATCGCGAATCACGTTGCCGCTCACATCGGTGAGCCGATGGTCGCGGCCGCTGTAGCGATAGGTGAGGCGTTCGTGGTCGAGCCCCAGTTGGTGCAGGATGGTGGCGTGCAGGTCGTGAACGTGCGTGCGTTTTTCTTCGGCGCGGAAGCCGAACTCGTCGGTGGCGCCGTAGGCCATGCCGCCCTTGAAACCGCCGCCCGCAAGCCAGACGTTGAAGCCCCAGTGGTTGTGATCGCGTCCGTCGCCGCCTTGCGACGCCGGCGTGCGGCCGAACTCGCCGCCCCAGAGGACGATGGTCTCGTCGAGCAGGCCGCGGTGCTTGAGGTCGTGGAGGAGCCCGGCGATGCCGCGATCGGTGTTGGCCGCCAGCTGCCGATGCTGCGCGTCGTTGTTACCGTGGGTGTCCCAGGGTTGCCCCGCACCGGAATAAATCTGCACGGCCCGCACGCCGCGTTCGACGAGGCGGCGCGCCAGCAGACAGTTCATCGAAAAGACATTGCGGTTACCGCCGGTCAGGCCGTAGATCTCTTTCGTCCGGGTCGTTTCCTGATTCAAATCGAAGGCTTCCTGAGCAGCCGTCTGCATGCGGAACGCCATCTCCATCGACGCCACGCGGGCATCGAGCAGAGCGTCGCTGCCCCGGCGCTCGGCTTGCAGCGCGTTGAGCCGCTGAATGAAATCGAGCTGCCGGCGCTGGGAGTCGCTGCTCAGGTGCTGGTTCTGCAAGTACGGCAACACGGTGCGTGGATTGTAATCGACTGGCAGATTTAGATGGCAGCCCTGGTAAATGCCGGGCAGAAATCGATTGCTCCAGTTGGCGGCGCCATTCACGGGCAGACCGGGACACATCACGATGTAGCCGGGCAGATTCTGGTTCTCCGTCCCCAGGCCATATTGCAGCCACGAGCCATAGCTTGGCCTCAAGGCTTGCAGATGGCCGCTGTTCATCATGAACATCGACGGCTCGTGATTCGGGATATCGGTATACATCGAGCGGATGACGCAGAGGTCGTCGGCGAACTTGGCGACGTTCGGATAGATCTCGCTGATCGGCAACCCCGATTGGCCACAGCGAGGGAACTTGAAGGGCGATGGACGCAGGCCGACCGTCGCGTTTTCCGTGCGCAGATTGGCGATGCTCGCGGGACGTTGGCCGCGATAGGTGGCGAGCGCCGGCTTCGGATCGAAGGTATCGACCTGCGAAGGGCCGCCGTTCATGTAGAGGTGGATGATGTGCTTCGCCTTGGCCGGATGATGCGGCGGCCGCGGCGCGAGCGGATCGACGGGCGGCGTGGCGAATACGCCCTGATCGGCAAGAACGCCGGCGAGGCCGATCATGCCGAGGCCGGTGCCGCAGCGGGTGAGCAGGTCACGGCGAGACAGTAGGGGCATCGTATTTCTCCAAATCACGGATCGGCGAGTCGAGCTAATCCACCCACAGAAACTCATTCGACGCCAAAATCGCCTGCGCGAACTGCTCCCACGCGTTAAGGCGATCTTGCGGCCTGGCCGTCCTCGCCTCGCGCAGGAACTCCTCGCTCGCACGCCTTTCAACCTCCGCCGGCTCGCGGCCATACGCCAGACGGAACGCTAACGTGACACGCTCCATTTCACCCGGCGCCGCTTTTTCGAGACGCTTCGCAAACGCCTTGGCTGTCTCGATCGTGAAGTCGCTGTTGAGGACAAAGAGCTGCTGCTGCGGGCTGGTGGTCACGCTGCGGCGCGCGCTCGTCACATTGGCATCGGGGAAATCGAAAAGAGCCAGCAACGGATTGAGCTGCAAGCGGCTGACCTTTGCGTACAGCGTGCGGCGGACGTTGTCACCTTGCGTCACTTCGATCGATGGGCCGCCGCGCTTGGTGTCGAGCCGGCCCGAGACTGCCAGCCAGGCATCGCGCCACGCTTCGAAATCGAGCCGGCTTGGCGTGTGCCGCCAGAGAAACTGATTGTCCGGGTCCTTATCCGCGTTGTGGGGCACATTGGCGCTGGCGAGCTGATATGCTCTTGAAAGCATGATCTCGCGGTGCAGCCAGCGGAGCGACCAGCCGTTTTCCATGAAGCGCACGGCCAACGTATCCAACAATTCCGGATGTGTCGGCCGATCACCGAGCTGGCCGAAATTGCTGGGCGTGCCGACGATGCCGCGCCCGAAGTGATAATGCCAGACGCGGTTGACGATGACGCGCGCTGTGAGCGGGTTCTTCGGGGAGGCGATCACGTCGGCGAGTTCCATCCGCGTGAACTTGCCGCTCCCCGCGCCGGAAGGGAGCACACGCAAGAAGCCAGGCGGCGCCGATTCGCCGAGGCGTTCGACGTTGCCCCGGATGTAGACCTTCATCGCCGTGCCGCCGCCGCTGACGACGTGCGCCATTGACAGGGCAGGCGGGGCCTCTTTGCGCAGCCGGTCGAGCTCGGCCTGGCGGTCGGCATGTTCCTTCTTGGCTTCCTCCGTCACGCCCTTATCCTTGCGCGGTTGTTTCACTTTCGCTTCGACTTCCTTGATCTTCTTCTGCCAAGCCTGGAATCTCTCGACGGCCTGGGCGTCAGCGAGCGGCTTCTCGACCAGAGTGGACCCGTTGTAAGCAGCCGCCAGCGAGTAATAGTCGCGTGTCGGAATCGGGTCGTACTTGTGATCGTGACAGCGAGCACAGGCAACGGTGAGCCCCAGGAGGCCGCGCGTCACGGTGTCGACGCGATCGTCGAGTTCATCGGCGATCACCTGGGCCGTTACCGACCCGCGATGGTACTCGGCGCCGAGGCCCTGAAAGCCGAGGCCAGCCAGCTTGACGAACGGATCGGATTCCGGATCGTTCAGCAGATCGCCCGCCAATTGCAAACGCAAGAAACGATCGTACGGCATGTCGCTGTTCAGCGCTTGCACCACCCAGTCGCGATACCGATAAGCATGGGGGCGCGTGTTGACGAACGCCAGCGCCTTGTCCTCGGCATAGCGCGACACGTCGAGCCAGTAGCGGGCCCAGCGCTCGCCGTGATGTGGCGAGGCCAACAATCGCTCGACGACTTTGGCGAAAGCGGTCGGCGAATCATCCTTGAGGAAAGCGGTAATCTCCTCCGGCGTCGGCGGTAGGCCGATCAATCCGAAGGTCGCGCGCCGCAACAAATCGCGATTGTTCGCCGGGCCGACCGGCTTGAGGTTGCGTTTCTCCAACTCGGCCAGAAGAAAGTGATCGAGGTCCCGTTTCGGCCAGGCGGAGTCCTTGACCTTGGGGAGCGGATGTTTGACAGGGGATTGAAAGGACCAGAATTGCCGCGCCTTGGCCCAGTCGATTTCTTTGGTTGCAATTGGTTGTTTGCCGTCGCGCGGGTCGGGGGCGCCGATCTTGATCCACGTTTCAAAGTCGGCTACCACCGCCGGCGCCAGCTTGCCGTCGCGCGGCATGCGCAGCTCCCCCTCGTGTCGAAGGGCTTTCATGAGCAAGCTCGCTCCGGGTTTCCCAGCAACGATGGCGGGACCGGTGTCGCCGCCTTGCAGCATTCCCGCCCGGCTATCAAGCAGCAAATCGGCTTTGAGCTTGCGGTTCTTGCGGGCCTCTTCGGAATGGCACTTGTAGCAATGCTCAACCAGCACCGGCCGAATCTTCGTTTCGAAGAATTCGACGCCCTTGGGGTCCAGAGGTTGGGCCCTCAGCGTCGGTACGAAGATCAAAAACACCAAAAGCAAGCTGACAATGCGCACGTACGAGATCTCCGGCAAGTGGCCGTGAGCTACAGGTGGGAAGGAACGCGGGTTGACAGGATTGATTGTACTCGGAAGCCCGACGCACATCAATTCTTGTTTAGATCGCCAAAAACAAAGAACCACGGATAACACGGATAACACGGATGGAGACTAAAGAAAATCGGAGATGTGATTGCCTACTCCAGAAAGTATCCACCCGGTTTTCTTATCCGTGCCATCCGTGTGATCCGCGGTTCTTTGTTTTAGCAGCTCTTAGCCAACTGCGATTGGCGTTTGCGCCGGCACGCGCAAATCCCCTTCGCGCCTGGTGACGCCGATGCGATCGAGGTACTCGCACAACGGCACGGCATACTTGCGCGTGGTGCCCAAAAGGTCACGAATCTCGGCGACCGTGGCGCCCGGGCCGGTGCTTACTCGCTCGGCGACGCGTTTGCGCATATCCGCTTCGATCTCGGCGTGCAGGTAAATGTCGCCGTCGATGGCGACGAGGAAACCCTCGGCAACGCAAACATCGAACAGATCCTTAATGCTAGAGGCATTACCCCCCGCCTGACCGGCGAAACTGGCGGGCTCGGGCGGCTGGAAGGCCGCGGCGTGGTACGCCTCGACGACCTTGTCCTTCAGCTTGCGCAGGTTGGCGCTCAGCTTCGGCTTGAAGTCGGCCCGCGCGATGCGGCGCAGGTCGCCGGTCAGCTTCTTCATCTTGATCAGCCGATCGACCTCGCCGTGGACGAGCGGATCGTCGCCGACGTAATCGAGCTGGGCCTGCACCTTCTGGCGGTCGTGCGTTGTCATCAGCGGGAACTCGTCGTGCAGCTTGCCGAGTGCGCTGAGGATGCGCTCGTCGAGTTCGCTGATGACGTCGGCATGCAGGATCACCTGTCGGCCGCCTTGCAACGTGACGGTGACGAGGTGATGCTCATCCCGCAGTTGTTGAATTACCTGCAACGCCTGATCGGGCGCGAGATTGGCGCCGCGCACCAGGTCGGCCTGGGTGAAGCCGCCGTAGCCGCCGAACCAGGCAACCGTCAAGGCACGCTGCTTCGGGTCGCCGGTCCACAGTTTCTCGACGCGTTCGAGGACTTCGAGATGCCGGCGGCGAATCTTCTTGGCGACCGGCTGCAACACCTGCCCGCCGCCGATGGTCAAGTTGGCGGAGGAGCCGCGCAAGACGAACGGTTGGCCCCAGGTCGTGGTCGCGGGCTCTTCGAGAAAGAGCTGTGCCAGGCCCCAGCCGCCGGGATCGACGGTGTCGCAATCGAGCATGGAGACCGTGCCCATGATCTCGGAGGTGCCGACGTGAAATCGCACCGGCGCGCGATGCTTGATCGGCCGCTTCATCTCGCGCAGGCAGTGCATGCGCACCGTGACGACGCGCGATGGTTTGAGATAGTCAGGCGTGGCGATCTCCTGGCCGCGCAACACGTCTTTCTGATCCACCCCCGCGAGATTGATCGCAGCGCGCATGCCGCGATGGACTTCCTCGACCGGCTTGTCGTGATTCTGCAGCGAGCGCACGCGCACGGATTGGCCGCTCGGCAGCCAATCGACTTCATCGCCAACGCGCAAGGTGCCCGCATGGACGGAGCCGGTGACGATGGTGCCATGGCCTTGCACGATGAATGAACGGTCGATCGGCAGCCTGAACCATTCCTGGCCGCTGCGTGCTTCGATCCTGGCACAAGTCTCTGCGATGGCGGTTTTCAACTCCTCGATGCCCATGCCGGAGTGCGCCGAGGTACGGATGATCGGCGCGTTCTCCAAAAAGCTGCCCTGTGTGAGATCGCGGATTTCCAGCTCGACGACCTCGCGCGTCGTTTCATCGACGAGGTCGCACTTGGTAAGTGCGATGACGCCGTGGCGCAAACCGAGCAGCTTGAGGATTTCGAGGTGTTCCCGCGTCTGCGGCATGATCGAGTCGTCAGCGGCGATGATCAAGACGACGAGATCGATGCCGGTGGCGCCGGCGAGCATGTTCTTGATGAAGCGTTCATGGCCAGGCACATCGACGATACCGAGGCGGAAGTCGCCGAGATCGAGCGTGGCGAAGCCGATGTCGATGGTGATGCCGCGCGCTTTTTCTTCGGGCAAGCGATCGCAGTCGATGCCGGTGAGGGCCTTGACGAGCGAGGTCTTGCCGTGATCGATATGGCCTGCGGTGCCGAGGATGAGATCGCGGGGCATCGGGTGATTATATCCGAAAACAAAACCGCTTGCCGTTTAGCGTTCGCGTTGAAGCGTCGAGCAATTGGCGCTTCGAAGCGGGCGCTAAACGGCAAGCGGCTGGGGAAGGACACGACGATTTACTTCTTGCCGAACTTGCTCTTCGCAAATTCGAGCACCTCTTCCGGATGGCCCTTCGCGTTGCCCACCGGATTGTAGATCTTGGCGAGGTTGCCTTCCTTGTCGATCACAAACGTCGCCCGGTTGGCGAACGCCTTGCCCAGCACGCTGTAGGCTTTGGCGAACTTCTTCTCGGCGTCGGCCAGAAGCGGGAAGTTCAGGTTCTCCTTGTCGTTGAATTTTTTCTGCAGCGCGAGCGTATCGACGCTGATGCCGATGATCACCGTGTCAAGTTGAGCAAACTGCTCTTGGCGGTCACGGAAACCGCAAGCTTCCGCCGTTCAGCCACCGGTCAGAGCTTTGGGGTAGAACCAGAGTACAATGTTCTTTTTGCCCTTGAGATCGCTCAGCTTGAGCGTCTTGGCGTCTTTCTTGTCCGGAAAGATCGAGCCGATATTGGTGGCGGCGAGCTCGATGTCCGGAGCGGGTTTTCCCTCTTGCAATTTTGCTCCTCCTGCCCAGATCGGCGCGGCGATCCAGACCAATCCCGCCAACGCAAGGGCCATGCCAGCCCCTCGTGCGGCGGGGTTCCAGTGACCGTTCATGTGCTTTCTCCTCGAAAAGGTGTTCTGGCCGAGCGACGCCCGGCATTTGCATTGTATTATTTCGCGACTCTCGGCCGATGGCAAGGAGCACGGATCAGGTTTGCGTGTAAAATGACGTTGAGGAAATCGTGCCATCCCGGTAGGTTGTCAACAATAGACGAATCGGTCCGCGGTTGCATTCGAACGGCGCGCAAAACCGACGCGTGTTGTGGCACGGTCGGGAGACCGTGCCACAACCGAGTGATACCACAAGCAAAGAGGACAATATGCTTGGCGTCAAATTCAATCCGACGCAATTTCTCGATCGCGTCGGCGAAGAACTTCGCAAGGTCGATCCCGCCCAGGTGCAGGCCCTCGCCGACGCCATCTATGCGCGCTACGAGAGCCGCGGGCTTGTTTTCGTCATCGGCAACGGCGGCAGCGGGTCGAATGCGTCGCACTTTTGCGAGGACCTCGGCAAATGCACGCTGCGCCGCGAGGACTTTGACAACGATCAGAAAAAACGCCTGCGCATCCTTAGCCTGACTGACAACACCCCCTATATCCTCGCCTGGGCCAACGACGAGGGCTTCGACCGCGTGTTTGCCGAGCAGCTCAAGAACCTCGCGATGCCGGGCGATTTGCTGATCGCCATCAGCGGCTCCGGCAATAGCCCAAACATCCTCCGCGCCGTCGAATGGGCCAACCGCAACAGTATTGGCACCTTCGGCTGCACCGGCTTCTCCGGCGGCAAGCTCAAGGGGATGGCCCAGCAGTGCTTCCACGTCGCCCTCGACGATATGGGCATCGTCGAGTCCATTCACTTGACTGCGTTTCACTGGGTCGTGGATAATCTGCATCGGCGGATTGGCCTGGAGGCCGACAAGTGACCAGCCTTCTCCGTGCCATGTTTCTCGTCCTGCTGGGTAGTACCAGCGCCGGTGCGCAAACGCCGGAAACCGGCACGATCTCCGGTACCATCCGGTACGTCGGCGACGTCCCGCCCAGCAAGCGCATCATGACCGTGGACAGCGTGACGTTCCTTCACAATGACATCGTGGTGCAGGCCAAGACCAAGGGGCTGCGCGATGTCATCGTGCTGCTCGATTGGAAGGAGCAAGTGCCGGCCGACGTGAAGGCGAAGCCGGTGCTCATCGATCAGCGCGATATGATCTTCACGCCGCGGGTGGTGACAGTGCAGGAGGGCCGCAAGGTGCGGTTCGAGAACAACGACACGTGCAATCACGCTGTCGATGCCCAATCAATTCACCGCGAGAACGTCTTCAACGTGACGACGCCGATAGGGCAGCCGTTCGAGTTCAAATTCAAGGCCCAGAAGAACCCGATCCCGATCGGCTGCGTCATCCACCCGTGGATGCGGTCGTGGATCCTGGCGGCGCCCCATCCCTATCACGCCGTCAGCAGCGCCGACGGCAAGTTCAAGATCGAGGGGGTTCCGACAGGCAAGCACAAGTTGCTGCTGATTCACCCCGATACAAATTACCGCGAAGCCGTGCAAATCGAAGTGCAAACCGAAAAAACCTCCGCGCTGATCCTGGATTGGAAGACACTGAAGAGATGACGTGAACGCATGACCGAACTCCCCAAGCAATGGCTCGGCCGCGGCGGCCCGTTCTTGCTTTTCGTCCGACTTGGCGTCGAAGAAGTCCGAGTCCGTTTGCTCAAATCGATGAAACCGGTCGGGGTTCTCGACGAACTGCTGAAAGATAAGGAAGGGTTGGTCGGTCAGGTGACCGTCGCGGACGAGTTTCAGGTGCAGGTGAGCGATTCCGATATTCGTCAGTTCTACCCTATTCTCGCCGGCCATTTCGAGGAAACGCACGACGGAACCGCGATCTATTTTCACATCGTGACCGACCCCTTACTCAAGGCCGCCCTCTTGATCGGCTTGCCGTTGGGAGTACTGATAGCGGCTATCCTGCTGTGGGTGGAGGCGAGCACGATCTGGGTCGTTCTTGTCGCGGCAACTTGCTTTTTCTATCTGCCCATTCAGTTCGCTGTGCATCGCATCCGCTACCGGGATGTGTTGGAAAAATTCTATGCTCTCTTTCAGCAGGATTGCATCGAATTGCTCTTTTTTGATCCTGCTAAGCTGGAATCGTACGAACCGGAGTCCCTTGCGTGAGCCGGCATCAGCAGACCACGAGGGAACCGGTCAATCCAGCATCTCAATCGCCTCGACGCGATAGTGCGCCGAACCATGGCGATCCGCGGGCGGCACCAGCGTGCCGCGGACGCGGATGTACTGGCCGTCGCGCAGCTTGCTCAGGTCGTCGCCGTCGAGCACCAGCACGCCGCCGTGGGCATCCTCCTGATCGACGGCCGCGTAGCGGCAGCCGCCAGGTCTTGCGGTAGAGACTGACCTGCCCGGTGACCGTTTTGAAACCGTCAGTCTGTCCCAACTTGATGTTGACTTCCTTGGGCACGACCGGCTTTTCACCTGCCTTCGGGGTCTCACTCGGAATCGTTAATGGCAGCTCTTTGGCCCCCTTCTCCACAGGCGGGATTGGCGGCTTGACGGCTGGCAACTCCTCGGGAAGCGATTTGACCTTTTTCGCAGCGGCGGGTCCCGCTACCCGGGGAAGTTCTCCGAGGATGGAGGTCCGATCCCCAGGATTCGCTGCCCTTTTCCCGGGGCTTGCTGGGCAACCTTTACTCCTCGTCCTCCGGCTGTATCAACAACTCCGGCTTGGCCATGAATTCGCTCAGGTCGATCTTGCCGCGCTGTTCACCCTCAACGAGCTTGAGCCGGGCTTCCAGTTCCTTGAGTTTGGTCTGCAGCGCCGCCAGGATGACGCCCGCATCGTCCTTTTGCTTGATGCGCGGCACTTCGGGGTAACCGAGCTGACGCTGCAGTGCCGCGAAGAGGTAGAGCGGATCGCGGCCGCGATTTGCCTTGGCGATCTTGCCTTCCTTCTCGGCGAACAACGGCACTACCGGCGGCTGATAGTCGGGGGCCTGGCGACGCTGATCGGTCACATACCACTGCGAGCGCAAGTAAACGAGATCGGTGAAATCGACGTCGCCGACCTGCCGATTCACGAAGTCGATGTACGCCTTCCAGTCCGCGTCAAAGAAACCATCCGCCTGCATACGCCGCAATCCTTCCTCGTAGCCCAGCCGGTTTCGGCTCAACGTCTCGAACTGATAGACGAACAGCCCCTGCGGCGTCGGCGTGCCGGCGCGATACTGGGCCTCGCGCTCAAGAACAAGCAGCGCGATGTCCATGCTGAAGCGATTGCGATCCTCCTCGGCTTGCTCGACGACAAACGCCTGAAACGGCGTGAAGTAGTGCGCCAACCGCGCGAACCCCGACCCGAGCAAGCCCGTGTGCTTTATTTCGGTAGCGAGGAACTGAATCGCCATCGGCAAGCGCGTGATCGACAGCACTTCTTCATGGATGCGATCCAGCACCTGCTGCGTCGGCATGTGTTCCTCGGACATGCGCTCTCGCAGCGTGCGGAAGAAGTAGACCTGCTCGATGTATTCTTCACGATCCAGGGTTGGGGGCATGGGGCCTCAATCCAAGTGAACCACGGGGGGCACGGGGAGCACGGGGAAAAACCAGGAGTTGCCTTCATTCTATCCTCCCCCGTGCCCCCCGTGGTTATTTTAGCGGCGCATGCTTCACCATCACCGCCAGAGCCGACCGCAACCCGTCGACCGCAGCGCTGACGATACCGCCCGCGTAGCCTGCCCCTTCGCCGACGGGGTAGAGCCCCGCGATGCCTGGCGATGCGCGCGTGCGATCGTCGCGCACGATGCGCACCGGCGAGCTGCCGCGCGATTCAGGGCCGACCAGGTACGCGTCTTGCAGGTATTTGCCGTGCCAGCGGCGATCGAGGATCGGCAGGCCGTGCATCAAAGCGTCGCGAATGATCGGCGGCACGACCTCGGCAATGTCGGCAAGCACCAGCCCCCGCGGATAACTGCACGCCGGCAGACTGGTTGTCGCACGGCCGGCGAGAAAATCCTTCGCGCTCTGGATCGGACACAAGTAATCGCCGCGGCCTAACTCGAACGCCTTCTTTTCGTAAAGCTGCTGCAAGCGCACGCCGGCGAGCACGTCCGTGCCGCCAAAATGTTCGACCGGAACCGTGACGACCAGGCCGCTGTTGGCGAACGGCGAGTCGCGCTGCGACAGGCTCATGCCGTTGGTGCCGAAGTGCCCCTCGTCGGAAACGCTCGGAATGATATGCCCGCCGGCGCACATGCAAAACGTGAACAGGTCATGCGGCCCACGCGCCACCAGGTTGTAGTCGGCCGACCCGAGCTTCATTTCCAGCGGGGCAGCGCCATACTTGACGCGATTGACAATCTCCTGCGGCTGCTCGATGCGCACGCCCATCTGGAACGGTTTCTGCACCATCGGCACGCCGCGCCGCGCCAGCATCTTGTAGGTATCGCGCGCGCTGTGCCCGATCGCCAGCAACACCACGTCGGCCGAGAAATAGCCAGATGATGTTGCCACGCCGCGCAACCCTTCCGGTGCGATGTCAAGATCCTCAACCCGGCAGTTGAAGCGTACCTCGCCGCCGAGCGCCTCGATGCGACGACGAATCGCCTTGACCACCGCGGGCAACCGATTGCTCCCCAGGTGCGGGCGATAGTCGTACAGGATCGACGGCTTCCCCTTGCACTCAGCGAACAGTTCCAGAACCCGCCGCACTTCCGGCCCGCTCGATCGGCACGTCAACTTCCCGTCCGAGAACGTACCAGCGCCACCTTCGCCGAACAGGTAGTTGCTCTCCGGATTGAACGCGCCGCCGCTGTCAAAACGCTCGACATCGCGAATGCGATCGCGCACGGCCGGTCCACGTTCCAGCACGAGCGGCCTGTAACCCTGCTCGGCCAGAAAGTAGCCCGCAACCAGCCCGGCCGGCCCCGATCCGATGACGATGGGCCGATGCTGGAGCGGCTGCTCTCCGTGCGGCGGCACCACGAACGCGGCTTCCTGGTGACGATCGATCACGAGATCGCGATGCTTACGCCGGGCCAGCGTCATCAAGCGATCTTCGTCCTCCGAAATCGAAACCTCGGCGGAATAGACGAAGTGCAGCGAGTTCTTGATGCGAGCGTCCAGACTCTTGCGCAGAATTCGCCAGTGCGCCGGCGCGACCCCGAGCACGCACGCTAAATGATTGCCGAGGGCCGACTCCGGCTCGTCGATGCTCAGACGCAGATTGGCGATGCGGAGGGGCATGACTTTCAATCATATCCGCCAGGTGGCGTCCGTGCAAATCGCCAAAATTTCTGTGGCATCGCAGCGGCCTCGGCGTTACGATCCAGATTGGTCAGTCAAACCAAAACGAAAGGCGGTTCTCTCCATGAGCACTAGAAAAATGCAGCGGCGGCAATTCCTCGGTACAGCAGCCGCCGGCCTCGCGGCCCCCTTCATCCTCGACTCGCATATTCGCGCCCAAGAGCGCCAGGGTTCCGGCCCCAATGGCCGCATCAACATCGGCTTCATCGGCGTCGGCATCATGGGCCGCGGCCACCTTCAAGGATTGCTCGGCAACCGCGCCGTGCAGGTCGTCGCTGTCGCCGAGGTGCATCGCGGCCGGCGCGACGATGCCGTCGAGCGCGTCCATCGGGCCTATGCGACGGAACGCAAGGCGGGAACCTACCGCGGCTGCACGGCGTTCATCGACTTTCGCGAACTATTGGCTCGGCGCGAGATTGACGCCGTCCTCATCGCGACGCCGGATCACTGGCACGCTATTCCCGCGATCCTGGCCGCGCGGGCAAGGAAAGACATCTATTGCGAGAAGCCGTTGTCGCTGACGATTGCCGAGTCGCGGGCGATGATCACGGCGGCGCGCGACAACAACATCGTCTTCCAGACCGGCAGCCAGCAACGCACTGAGTTCGGCGGGCACTTCCGCAAGGCCGTCGAATATGTCCGCGCCGGGCGCATCGGCCAGGTGCGAACGGTAAGAGTCGGCGTCGGCGGCCCGCCTCGGCCCTGTGATCTCGCCAACGAAGCGACGCCGGACGGCATCGACTGGGACCGCTGGAACGGTCCCTCGCCCGCCCGCGCTTTCAATGCCGTGCTGTGCCCGACCGGCATCCACAATCACTTCCCCGCCTGGCGAAACTATCGCGAGTACGCCGGCGGCGGCCTGGCCGACATGGGCGCTCATCACTTCGACATCGCCCAGTGGGCCCTCAACATGGACACCAGCGGCCCCACCGAAATTCATCCCCCCGAGCGCGGCGACACCGGCCTGCGCTTCGTCTACGCCAATGGCATCCAGATGTTCCACGGCGGCCCGACCGACTGCGTCTTCGAAGGGGCCGACGGCACCATTCGCGTCCACCGCGGCGGTATTTCCTCGACGCCCGCAACCATCCTGCAAACCCCGCTCGGCGAACGCGACTTCCACTTGCCAAACGTCGGCAACAACCACAAGCAAAACTGGCTCGACTGCATCCGCACCCGCCGCCGGCCCGTCGCCGACGTCGAGATCGGCGCCAAGACCGCCCAGGTGTGCCAACTCGCCGCCATCGGCTACCAGCTTCGCCGAAGGTTGAACTGGGACCCGGCCCGCGAAGAGTTCGCTGATAATGCCGAGGCCAATCGCCTCCGCAGCCGCGAGAACCGGGCGCCGTGGAATCGGATTTAGGTGGTGGGCTCCGGAGGGCATGCACGCACCAGCCGAGCCTTACGATCGGCGATTTTCGCGTCATCTCGAGGCCATCGCTGAACTGCTTGATGAATAGGGAGTTGCGCGGAGGCGACGACGCGACGCGACAACTGGGTGTAGGAGTATCCCCCCGGTTACACTCAAACTACATGTGGGAATGAGATGCAACGAGACGAAACGCAGCCGATTTGGCTGCCACTTCAAGCGGCACGAATTGCCCAAGCGACGAGCACGCAGGCGGCAAAGTTGGATCGGTGAATGGGGCACAACGGAGCTTGACAAAGCGACCTGTGGCAGGTTTTAGCCGATGCGGTCGTTCTCCGGCGGTGCAACGTTCGGCACGGCCGCGAGATATTTTTCAAAGTCCTCGCGGCGTCCGGCACTGGCTTCGCGCCTCAAGTAATCCATCGTCAACACGACCGCCAACTTCTCGCCGGCGGCGCTGACCAGGAACTGGCTCACGGTGTAGCCTTCTTTCGCGGCCAGGGCCTCGATGTGCTTCTTCAGCTGAATCAAGATGCACGCGGCTTGAACCAGTAAGTACCCAGGGCGAAGACCGCCTCCGCCACAATCCAATCAAGCCGAAGCAGAATAACCGCCACTGCAATATACCTATCGGGGCCGGCGGTTCCCAGCAACATTCTTAAAAGCCCCTCGCGCACGCCCAGGCCGGCGGGGAGGAAGAAGACGGCGAAGCCTGCCACGTTGGAAAACGCGATGGCTGCGGTACACTGCGCCCACCACGATACCGATAGCTCGCAAGGCAGCGGCACGACCGCTTGAAACATTGCCCCCACGGCCAGCCCCTGGAGCCACCACCCCGCCGTGGTTGCCAGGAGGCCGAGCGCCAGAGTGTTGAAACGCACCGGTGGCAGGCGATAAAGCTGGATCGCCTGGATCTTGGCGGTGAGTTTCGCGATCACGAAGTTGAACACGTCCGGCAGGAGCGGAATACCGCACACAGCAACGAGCGCGACGCCGACCAGAGCCGGATGCCATTGCAACTCGTCCGACAGTACCGGGGGATCGACGACGAAGATGAGTGCCGCGACCATCGCCCCAGCCGCCATGACTGTGAAGACCTCGTAAAAGGACGCGATGACCGAAACGCCATAAGGTATGCCGGCGGGATGGACGAGTTCAGCGCGCATGACGATGGCGAGCGCCTTGCCCGGCACGTACTTGCCGAGCTGGCCGATGTAGTGGGCGCGGACGGCAGCGTAGAACGAAATCGGGTAACCGAACTTGCCGAGGAGATGGCGCCAAAACCACGCCGACGGCAGCAGGCCCAGGAGATACAGCCCGCCGGAAGCGAGCAGCCAGCCAGGCCGCAATTCGATTTCAGAGAGGTCAAGGTCTTTCAGATCGCGGTAAAAGCGTTCGCCGACGAAAACGAGGACCAAGAGAGCGAGGCCCAGCTTGACGCCGCGCCACAGCCAGCGCTTCCATTCGGGGGTCATGCGGGAATTGTAGGGAAAACGAGTTGCGGTCGTTTAGCCGGTGAGCTTGCTCGCCGCGTCACGCAGCGAGCAAGCTCGCCGGCTAAACAAGGGCCGTCACTCGCCGTAGCGAGCCACCAGACGCGAGATGGATTGGATCGCCCGGGCTTTCTCCATGCCGTAGTTCTGCTCTATGTCGGCGGCGGCTTCGCGGATCGCCTTGAACTCCAGCACTTCGAGTGGCACATTGGCTTCCTGGGCTTCGGAACGCAGGCCAGGCATGCTCAGAACGATGACCGCGGCGTGAATCGCCACCGCTGCCTTAGCGACGTCGATGCCGCGCTGGGCCAGCCAGTGGTGCTGCTTTTGCAGTTCCTTCTCGAACTTCTTCGTGAATTGCAGTTCGTCGAGTCGGCCAAGCTGGAATTGCTCCAGGTGCTGGTAGAGCGGCCGGGCAAGTCGTGGCAGGACGATTTCCATCAGTTGCTTGGTCATGCACAGGCTCCCCAGGTTCACGCATCGATCTGAAAAAATGGCTTCTTGAAGAAATCCTACCGCGCGGACTCTCCCTACGCAAAAAATCGGACGTGCCGGCGCGAAAATTCAGCCTGAAACGTGGCCGATTGTGTCGCTCCAAGAATCCAGGGCGTGATATCTCGTTGGGCGCTCTGTTGAAACTCTGCGGATCGGGCAGCATGTGGAGTGGGACGGCGCGACCCCCAGGAATCGGCCGCTTGCGGCGGCCTCATCCTGGGGCTTGCGGAAACTGTGCTTTTAACTATTGCACCCGGCCCGCCTACATCGCATAATCGCAGCATGAAGTTGAGGGATCTTGCGAAACTTTGCTTTGAGGGCAATCCATGAAACGCATCGGCTGGCTCATCCCCGTGGTTAGCTTTTCCCTGGCCATCCTCGGCATCGATGCCGCGGCCCAGGACGTCAAACCAGGCAAAACGCAGAAGATCTCCTGGAAGAAAATGGTCCTCGACAAGAACTTCCGCTCCGAAGGCGTCGGCGCCGCCGACGTCAACAAGGACGGCAAGATGGACGTCATCGTCGGCGATTGCTGGTACGAAGCCCCCAAGGACCCAGGCGGCGAATGGAAACGCCACATCCTCCGCGTCGATCGCAAGTGGGACCTCGGCGTCTACACCGACTCGTTCTGCTGTTTTGCCGACGATTTCAACGGCGACGGCTATCCGGACGTAATCGTCATCCCGTTCCCCGGCCGGCCGTGCTACTGGTATGGAAACCCCGGCGAAAAGGGGGGACTGTGGAAACAGCACTTCCTGACCAATAGCGCCTGCAACGAAACGCCGATCTACGTCGATCTCTTCAAGACCGGCAAGAAACTGCTTGTGATGGGCTGGAATCCGCTCATGGACGAAAACGACCCCAAGAAGGGGAGCTACAACAATCGCGGCGAGATGTGCTACTTCCTGCCCGGCAAAGACCCGACCAAACCCTGGACGCGCGTCTCCGTCAGCGGGCCCAGCACGAAAGCCAAGGAAGTCCCCGGCACTCAGATGTTCTCGCACGGCCTTGGCCATGGCGATGTCAATGGCGATGGCCGCGTCGACATCATCGTCCCCCAAGGCTGGTGGGAACAGCCTGAAAAGCCTGACGGCAAGCCATGGAAGTTCCACACCGCCAACATCACCGGCGCCTGTGCCGACATGTACACCTATGACCTGACCGGGACCGGCAAGGCCGACATCATCAGCACGAGCGCGCACAACTACGGCTTCTGGTGGAGCGAGCAGAAGGACGCCAACAGCTTCGTGCAGCGTCCGCTCTTCCTCGATCCGTTCGCCGTCGCCAAGATGCCGGCGAGTCCGTTGTTTCCTTTCACTCAGGGACAAAAAGACCTGTTCGATGCAGTCAACCGCGTGCGGACCGATCATTTCAAGCGTTCACCGTTCGCTGCCACGGAGGAGTTGTGCCGCATGGCCCAGGATCACGCGGAACGGCTTGCCAAATCGGGCGACAAGGAAGCGAACATTGGCGGCAAGTACAAGGGTACGGTGATGGCAGTGAATTCGAAGCGTTTCACGGCGCCCGAGAAGGACTTGAAGGCGAAGAAGGATCAACTGACGCCGCTGCAACAGTTCACGCTGTCGCTTCTGCCTGACAATGAGAAGGACCGCGCTCTCGTCCTGCCCGGCTTCGAGATCGGCGTCGGCGCTGCCAAGACCGACGGCGGCGCGATCCAGTACACGCTCCTGCTGGGCGATCGCAAGCAGTTCTCCCTGCCGTCGCAAACTCATGCGTTACATATGGTCGATATCGACGGCGACGGCCTCAAGGACTTCGTTACTGGCCGCCGCTGGTGGGCGCATGGGCCTCGCGGCGATGCCGGGCCAAACGATCCTGCCTACCTTTACTGGTTCCAGGCCAAGCGCGGCCAGGACGGCATGATCACCTTCACGCCGCACGTGATCGACGACGAGTCGGGCGTAGGCACCTCCTTCGCCATCGCCGACATGAACGGCGACGGCTTGCCCGACGTCATCGTCGCCAACAAGAAGGGCGTTCACGTGTTCCTGCAGCAGCGGTAAACACCCTCCAAGCCCACAGGTGAATTCGCCGTAGGCGGACGAACCTGTGGGATCGCCTTTTCGACAGCGATCGGATAGAATCAACCCCAACGGTTTTTGAAATCTGCGAGGAAAAAGACATGTCCGACCATGTTCCGCCCACCAACATTTTCACCGATGCCGAGCTGGATACCTTTCGCGCCGAGGATTACGCCGCCGGCAAAGCGGTCGTGATCCTGATGCTCAGCATCTTCAGCACCGGCGTTGTGCTGTACTCAATCGTCGCCTATGCTGTGGCTTCCTGAGTTTCGGCTCGCCTAGATACGTTGTCCGCGCCGCACGACCACCGGCGACCCGTCGGCAACAAACACCGAGCTCGGCTCACGCAAGAATTGCACAAACTCCTGCCCGTAAATCGCCTTAACGTCGCAATCATAGCGTGCGAGGCAGACGCGCCAGGGCGGATGTTCGACCTGATACTCTATGGTCGAGCCGTCAGGTTGCTTTGTGTAGGCCCAGTAATGCTCGGCGATGAATTCCTCCTCCGAGCCGGCGCCGAGCGATTGTGCTTTGGCGTCCACGCGCAGCGACAGGCCATTCCAGCGGCTGCCGTGCCACCATTCATATTCGGCCAGCCCGCTTTCGATGCGGTGGCGCATCGGCATCGTCACGTAATTTTCGTTGTAGAACCAGCGTGCCACGAGCGAGACGAGCCACTTCGTCG
>SHZY01000104.1 GCA_009692065.1 Gemmataceae bacterium | reverse complement strand
TGACGGTGACCTGTTGCGGACCGAGGTCCCAAAGCGTAAGTTGTTCCAGACAGCCTGTCATCATGATCTTGAGTCCTTTGGTTGTGGCAAGTTCGTATTCAGCTGCAACTTATCTACAACCAAAGGCTCTTTTGGCAATTCACGGTGCGATTTTCGGGTTAGGCGCGGCGACCTTGCCTTCTTCCTCATTGATGCCATTGGCCGTGACTACAAAGACGAGATCGCCGACGACCAGCGGGGAACAGATATTGCAGTAGTAGGGGACGACCCCCAGTTCCTTCATCATGTCGAAGCCCCAGTGGACCTTGCCGTCTTCGCAGTCGGCACAAATGAGTTCCACGCGGGGAGTCACATAATAAAGCCGTCGGCCGTCCACGGCTGGGGTAGACAACAGCCCAAAGTAACCAGAGGTTCGGTAGCCATATGGACCGAGGATGTCATGGACATTCTGCCAAAGGAATTTGCCGTCGTTCTCTCGAAAAGCCATCAGCACGGCCTTGCTCTGTTTCACTTTCGGATCGCGCGGTCGTCTGTTGTTGGTCGCTACAAACACCTTCCCATGGGCGACTACCGGACTACCGAAGCTCGCGTGGCCCAGGTCCGCCGACCACTTGATATTTTTGAACTTGCCTTCCTCAGCGGACCAAGTCGTCGGCAGATTGCGGTCCACGAGGTTGACCATGTTGCGGGGCGGAAGCGCCATCGACGGCGCCGTCAAGGGGCAAAGCGACTCGGCAGCGCGGAAGTGCCGCGGAAACAGTCGCGGCATGAACCTTGGGTTGGCGTCCGCGCCGCTGGCGAGGACCACGGTCAAAATTCCCGTGATCAAGATCGGGCGCAGGCATCGGATAGTCAACCTCGACGACATGGGACCTCCTGTAGCTACCGCAAAATCTCCTGCACCACGTTGCCGTGCACATCGGTCAGCCGATGATTGCGGCCCTGGTAGCGGTAGGTGAGGCGGCGGTGGTCGATGCCTAAGCAGTGCAGCATCGTGGCGTGCAGGTCGTGGACATGGACCGGGTCGGCGTCGATGTTGTAGGAGAAGTCGTCGGTCTGGCCGAAGCTCATGCCCGGCTTGATGCCGCCGCCGGCGAGCCAGAACGTGAAGCAGCGCGGGTGATGGTCGCGGCCATAGTTGTCGTGCGTCAGCGTACCCTGGCAGTAGACGGTGCGGCCGAACTCGCCGCCCCAGAGGACCAGCGTGTCGTCGAGCAAGCCGCGGGCTTTCAGGTCCTTGATGAGCGCCGCCGACGCCTGATCGGTGTCGCGCGCTTGCCCGGTGATCTGGGTTGGCAGATTGACGTGCTGGTCCCAGCCGCGATGGAAGAGCTGCACGAAGCGGACGCCGCGCTCCGTCAGTCGGCGTGCGAGCAGGCAGTTGAACGCATAGCTGCCGGGCCGGGTCACCTCGGGGCCATACATTTCCAGGACGTGTCGAGGCTCGCGCGAGATGTCGGTCAGGTCGGGGACCGAGGTTTGCATGCGGTGGGCCAGCTCGTACTGGGCGATGCGCGTGCGGATTTCCGGGTCGCCGGTTTCTTCGAGCCGCATCTGGTTGAGGCGGGCGAGATCGTCGAGGATGCGGCGGCGCGTGCCGGCATCGACGCCGTCGGGGTTCGAGAGGAACAGCACCGGATCGCCGGTAGAGCGAAACTTGACGCCCTGATATTGCGAGGGCAAGAAGCCGCTGCCCCAGAGGCGATCGTAGAGCGGCTGATCGGCGGGGTTGCCGGAGCCTTGCGAGATCATGACGACGAAGGCCGGTAGATCGCGATTCTCGCTGCCGAGGCCATAGGCGAGCCACGCCCCCATGCTGGGCCGCCCGGCGAGCTGTGCCCCGCTCTGGAAGAACGTGATGGCCGGGTCGTGATTGATCGCCTCGGTGTGCATCGACTTGATGAAGCACAGGTCGTCGGCCACCGTCGAAAGGTGCGGCATCAGTTCGCTGATCCACGCCCCGCTGCGGCCATGCTGACGGAACCGATACATCGACGGCGCGATCGGGAAGCGTTCTTGAGTGGCGGTCATGCCGGTGAGCCGTTGTCCGCGTCGCACCGAATCGGGCAGATCGGCGCCGCGCATATCGGCGAGGCGCGGCTTATAGTCGAAGAGATCCATCTGCGACGGAGCGCCGGACTGGAAGAGATAGATGACGCGCTTGGCCTTGGCGGCGAAGTGCGGCAAGCCGGGCAGGCCGACGGTGTCTTGAGCGCCGGCGTCTTCACTCAGGAGAGACGCGAGAGCTACGGCGCCGAGGCCGAGGCCGCTCTGTTGGAGGAAGTAGCGGCGGGTTTCGTGGTCATGTTCTGGTCTCATAGGTCCACCTTTGAAGTAGATGCGTGATTTGGACTGAAGGTCGAAGTTGCAGTCGCAAGGATTCAGCATCTGCTATTTCTATCTCAAGAATATCCCGTCCAGGCTCGTCCAGGACCCTGACATCTTTCACAGCCAGTGCATTTAGCTCATAGTGCAATTCGTTGCCCCGCTGCACTTCTAATCGCACGTCCCGGCCAACGGGATGGAGGGTAAAGGAAATAGAATATCCATCAATTTCAACCTGATATAGAGCGTCATTGTAACACCAGGGAACATTGCTTAGATCGAGCAACGCTGGCTCGACACCGAAGCACTCCAGCAGTTGCAGTTCTGTTGCCGTGATGTAGCCCATCTAGGTCGCCCTTGCCGACAGAACGTCATTCCTCGATTTCACCCAGCCGATCCTTCCAGTATCCCGGCATGCGGCGCAGATGCATAACGGCAAGGACGACGATAGCGCCCTGGTGAACGCGAAAAACGATGCCGTACGGGAACTTCTTGAATCGGCGTCGCCGGCAATTCTCTTCGAGCTTGGTGCCAAGTCCTGGAAACGCCTGAATGGCCAACAGCGTTTTCTCGAACTCCAGGATAAACCGGTGCCCCAGGCCATCTCGTTGTTGTTCGTAGTAATCGCTCGCTTCCTCGACTTCCTGCTGCGCCACCGAAAGAATGTGTACCCTCATGGTGCGTGCCTTTTTCGCAGCGTCTTCATGACTTCCTCCAACGGGCGGGCCTTGATCTCGCCGCGCAAGTAGGCATCAAAACGATTTCTCGCCTCGCGCGCCCAGGCCTTGTCGATTTTCTTTCGCACCGAGGCATGATCCTCGATGATGCTGTCAAGCAACTGCTCCACGAGGTCTGCTCGTGTTTCCAGCGGGAGTTTTAGAGCTTTCTTGAATATCGCTTGGTTTGTCGGTGTCATGTAATTCTCCTTCGCCACCCTGGTTACCGCCCCGCATCCGTCAGTAGTGCATCCAATCGCGTCGCCAACTCCGCCGGCAATCCCGCCAGCATCGAGCGCTCAATCAAGCCCACATCAATCATGTCGCGCAGATGCACGCGGTCTTTGTCGCGATTCGCCATCAGCTTCATGCGCACCAGGCCCGGCAGCAATACCACGGATTTTCCTGGCTCCAGTTCCTTGCGTTCGTCGATGGTCGGGTTCGGCAGCGGGTCATCAGCTTTCACTTTTTCACCAGCCCACACCAGGTGAACGCCGTGACGCGGGTTGGGATCGCTCGGCTCCAGGAACATGCCACCGTCGATCACGTCGAAATATTCCATGCCGACGGACAGGGCCGCACTTTTCGCTTTCGCCAAATCGGTGCGGTTTATCAGGATGTCCACGTCCTTGGTCGTGCGTACCGCGGCGGGGTCTTTGGTCGAAACTCAAAAGATCACCGCCTGTCCGCCGACCAGTGCATAGGGCACGCCCATCTTCGTCAACGCAGCGGTGATGCGGTTGAGCCGATCCGTGAGCTTGTCCATCGCCATGACGTAACGCTCCCAGAGTCCGGGTGTTTGCGGTGCAATGCCGGTAGCCATGGCGGTTATTCCTTCGTAATCACTTCATCCAGATTCAAAATCAAATTGCACACCGCCGCATAGGCCGCGTGCTCGGCGACGTCGAGCTTCTTGTCGCGCGGCGACTCGCCGGTGCTGACGAGCTTTAGCGCGGCTGGGCGATTGTCGCGGTAGTGGGCGTGATGGCGCTCAAACGCGGCCTGCAGGATCTTCAATTCCGATGGACTGGGGGACCGCGCCGAGGCGAGGCGCCATGCGAGCGCTAAACGTGAACCCGAATCCACTTCCTTCTTCATGACGCGTTCAGCCAGGACGCGGGCGGCCTCGACGAAGGTTACGTCGTTCATCAGGTTGAGCGCTTGCAGCGGCGTGTTCGTGCGCGTTTCGCGCACCACGCACGTCTCGCGGTTGGCGGCGTCGAACGTCATCAACGTCGGCGGCGCGATGGTGCGCTTCCAGAACGTGTAGAGGCTGCGGCGATAGAGATTCTCGCCGTGATCGGGCACGTATTCCTCCGTGCCGGTCAATTCCATCACGAGCCCGGCCGGCTGGTAGGGCTTGACCGATGGGCCGCCTTGCCTTTCGATCAGCAAGCCGCTGGCGAAAAGCACCTGATCGCGGATGACGTCGGCCGACAGGCGAAATCGCGGGCCGCGTGCGAGCAGGCGATTATCGGGGTCCTTTTGCAGGAGCGCCGGCGATATGCGGGAGGACTGGAGATAGGTGGCGCTGGTGACGATGAGCTTGAGGAGGCGTTTGGTGTCCCACTCCCCCTGGAACTCGACGGCCAACCAATCGAGCAGTTCGGGATGGCTTGGCCAATCGCCCTGGGCGCCGAAGTCCTCGACGCTGCGCACGATGCCGGCGCCAAAGAGCATCTGCCAGTGGCGATTCACGGCGACGCGTGCCGTAAGTGGATTCTCGCGTGCCACGAGCCATTGCGCGAAGCCGAACCGATTGTTCGGCGTGCCCTTGGGCAAGGCCGGGAACGCGGCGGGGACGGCGGGGAGCACCTTCACGCCCTTCTTGTCGTACTCGCCGCGCAGCAAGATGTGCGTATCGCGCGGCGTCGGCATTTCTTCCATCACCATCGTGGTCGGAATGGTCGCGTCGTATTTCTCCAAATCTTTCTCGGCTTTCAGCATCGCCGCAAAGGTTTCGCGAATGCTCTGCAACGCGAGTGTTTCGAGATAGTACGTCCGCAGCTTGTGCCGCTGCGCCGGCGAGCGTCGTACCGGTGGTAGAGCGACGATTGCCGCGATCGATTCGATATTGGCAAGCGTGGCGACATCGTCAGGGGCAACCACGTCGTCGTAGAGCCGAACGTCGTCGATTGCGCCGTGGAATCGGCTGCCGCCGCCGGCGCCGATGCGAAACGGCTCCTTGGTGTTGAAGTTCTGATTCAGATCGTCGAGGTTGACCTTCACCTTGGCGAGCTTGCCGTCGACGTAAACCTTCAATCCCTTGGCCTCGCGCGAGCCGTCGTAGCTGACGAAGACGTGCTGCCAGCGGTTTGGCTCAAGTGAATCGACCGTTTCGATGCGGATGGCGTCGTCGAGCCAGCGTTTGACGAGTTGCACGTGGAGCTTGCCGTTGATGAGCAGAACGTTGTAGCCATCGGCCCGGTCGGTATCGACCATGCGGGATAGGATCGCGCCGCCTCGCGCGCTGGCAGGGTTGATCCAGGCGCCGAGCGAGAACTTGTCGAAGAAGCCGAAGGCGCCGAGGTCGCCGGTAGCGATCCAACTGGCGCCGTCGAGGTGCACGGACTTGCCGAGCTTCCCCGGCCCGAGCGCCGGTCTACCGCTTAGCGCGTGCGATCCATTCAAATCATCCAGCGGAAAGTGCTCAACCTGATGGCGCGTGAACGACCAGTCGGAATTCTGCTTCGGGTCAAGTGCCTTTTCCCATGCGAGCTGCGCGTCGTTGAGCATGGGTTGGAGCATTTCGAAACGCGTTTTCGCCTGATCTGCAGCGGCATGCAAAATCGCCAGCTTCTTCGCCTGCTCGCGCGTCGGCGATTTGATGTACGGCGGCGAGTTGCCGTACTTGATCGCCTTGCCACGCTCCGGCACGTTGTTGAAGTAGGCGAACATCTGGTAGAACTCTTTCTGGCTCAAGGGATCGTACTTGTGATCGTGGCAGCGTGCGCATCCCGCGGCCAGCCCAAGCCAAACCGTCGAAGTGGTATCGACCCGATCGACGACGTACTCGACGGCGTACTCCTCCGGGATAACGCCGCCTTCGGAGTTGCCGCGGTGGTTGCGATTGAAGCCGGTGGCGATCTTTTGCTCCAGCGTGGCGTTCGGCAACATGTCGCCGGCGATCTGTTCGATGGTGAAGCGATCGAACGGCATGTTATTGTTGAACGCCTCGATGACCCAGTCGCGCCAGCGCCACATGATGCGCTCGCCGTCGGTCTGATATCCGTTGGTGTCGGCATAGCGTGCGCCGTCCAGCCAGCGCTGGGCCATGCGCTCGCCGTAGCGCGGCGCTGCCAGCAGTCGATCGGCGAGTTGTCCGATCACGAGTTCACGCTTAGCGCCTGCGGCGTGCCACGCTTTGGTGAACTGATCAACCTCCCCCGGCGTTGGTGGCAACCCCGTCAAATCCAGCGACATCCGCCGAATCAGCGTCACCGGGTCGGCCTCCGGCGACGGCTGCAAGCCTTCTGCTTCAAGCCGCGCCAGCACAAAATGATCGAGTGGATTTCTTGGCCACGCCTTGTCCTTCACAACAGGAAGAGCCGGCCGCGCTGGCGGAATGAATGCCCAGTGCTTCTGCCACTTCGCGCCTTCCTTGATCCATCGCGTGAGCGTGTCGATCTGCTTGGGCGTGAGCGTGACCGCAGCAGATGGCGGCGGCATGCGCTTGGTCGTGTCCGTCGCGGTGATCCGCTGGATCAGCTCGCTGGCGTCCGGTTTGCCTGGTACGAAAGCGAGGCGAGCGCCTTCTTCCGTGTCGAAATGCAGCTTCGCCTTGCGCTTCGCCTTGTCCGGCCCGTGGCACTGAAAGCACGCATCCGAGAGAATCGGCCGCACGTCGCGGTTGAATTCGATGGGCCGCGCCGGCTGAGCGGATGCCGCGCTAACCAATATCAACGCTGACGCGAACATCGCCGACAGGCGCATACCAAAACGTAGCATCATTCTCATGGCGGACCTTTGGAAGGACGGCGCGGCAGGAATGATGTTGATTGTAAACCAACCCGGTCGATGTGAAAACAGGTTTTCCCAAGATTGATGGGCAATTGGCGGCGAGCCGAGCTCCGTAAGAAGCCGGTTGAGCCATACAGTTATTCCGCATCTCAACCGGCTCCTTACGGAGCTCGGCTCGCCAATCCGGGCTGGCAATGTCCTTGACGCCGCACCCGAACGCGGTACGATGGTGTAATACCAACCCAACCCGCGCGCTGGTCCTGTCGGTCTAACGCCTCATCGCACGCATGCATCGCGAGATTTCCCATACTGACTCCGCTTTCGCCGAGGAAAGCAACTGGCCGCTCTACCTCATGACGGGGTTGCTGGCGGCTTTGCTTGCGCTCGACCTCTTGCCTCAATTCGGCGCCTGGATGGACTGGAGCGCGTTCGCAAGGTGGCCCAAGGATCTCGGCAGCATCGGCGACTTTCGCATCACCTTTGCCATGCTCGCGGCCATCCTCGGCGGCGCCCGCGTCGTCTACACTTCCTTGCAGGGGTTATTGGAAGGCAAGATCGGCGCGGATTTGGCCATCGCCATCGCCTTTCTCGCCGCCATCCTCATTCGCGAATGGCTCGTCGCCGCCGAGGTCGTCTTCATCGGCATGTTCGGCGAATGTCTCGAAGCGTACACCTTCGATCGCACCAAGCGGGCGATTCGCAAGATCGTCGAGGTCTTCCCGACGCGCTGCTGGCTGCTGGTCGGTGGGAAAGAAGAGCGTGTCCTCACCAAGGATCTCAGGGCCAATGATCAGGTAGTTGTCAAGCCGGGTGGCAAAGTGCCCGTGGACGGCATCGTCCTCGACGGGCGCTCGGCCGTCGATACCAGCGCCCTGACCGGCGAAAGCATGCCGATCGACAAGGGCCCCGGCGACGAGGTGCTGGCCGGCTCGGTCAACCACAATGGAGCGCTGACCATCGAAGCGATACGCGTCGCCGAGAAGACCGTCGCGGGCCGCGTCGTCGAATTGACTGCCAAGGCCCTCAAGGACAAGAGCAACATCGAACGCACGGCCGATCGGCTCGCCCGCTGGTTCCTGCCCATTGTTCTGGGTGTCGCGGCCTGGACCTTTCTCGTCTGCGTGCTGTATCACGCCAGCGGTTTGTTCCGCCCGCTTAATGCGCCGCCCGTTGAGCTAAAGCTGGCGATTACCCGAGCGATCTATCCGACGCTGTCCGTGCTAGTCGTCGCCTGCCCCTGCGCGTTAATTCTGGCGACGCCCGCCGCCGTCATCGCAGCGCTCGGCAGGCTGGCGGGGACGGGCGTTCTTATCAAGAGCGGCTCGGCCCTGGAACGCCTGTCAAACGTCGGCGCCTTCGCGTTCGACAAGACCGGCACCATCACCGAGGCGAAGCTCGAACTCGGCGAAGTCATTTGCTTGACCGACATGTCCACGGACGACCTGGTTCGCATCGCCGCAGGCGCGGAGCAGCGCAGCGAACATCCACTCGCCCGGCTCATCGTGCAGGAGGCCGCGAAACGACAACTGAAACCTGACGAGGTATTGGAGTTTCAGGCCCACCCCGGCGCCGGCGTTACCGCTCAAACAAACGCGGGCAAGATTCTGATCGGCACCCGCCGATTGCTTGAAGAGCAAGGCATCGCCATCACTCAACCGGCCCAGGATGCACTCGCCCGACTCGACGCCGGCGGGCAAACCTCGCTCTTGATCGCGCGCGACGGCGTCTTGCTCGGCCTGCTCGGCGCGCGGGATTGCGTTCGTCCTGACGTCGTCCTACTCGTGAACCAGCTCAAGGCGCTCGGCATCGATCCGATCGTCATGTTGACCGGCGATCGCGCCGCGGCGGCCAAGGCAGCGGATCAGGAGTCGGTGTTCAGCGAGATTCACGCCGAATTGCTGCCGGAGCAAAAGGCGCAGTTCATCGCCGAGATGAAAACGCGCAACAGCGTTGCCATGGTTGGCGACGGCATCAACGACGCCCCGGCATTGGCGAGCGCCGATGTCGGCATCGCGGTCGGTTCCGGCACCGACATTGCCGCCGAGGCAGGCGACATCGTTCTTATGGGCGATCCGCTCAAGCCGCTGCCGCTCCTGGTTCGGCTATCGCGTGAGACCGTCAAGATCATTCGGCAAAACATCATCTGGTTCGCGTTCGGCGTCAACGGCATTGGTATCGTCCTGACGTCTTGGCTGTGGCCGTTCGTCACGCCGGAGAGTTGGTACGAGCAATCGCCGCTGGCCGCCGTCATCTATCACCAGTTCGGCTCGTTCCTGGTGCTGTTGAACTCGATGCGGCTCCTGTGGTTCGAGCGCGGCACGAGCAGCCCGACCTGGAAGGCGTGGGCGGACCGGCTGACCAATGCCGACCACTGGATCTCGCGCAATCTCGATCTTGGCGCAGCGATTCACTGGTGCGAGCATCACTGGCAGCGGCTCGGCCTGATCGGCGCGGGCGTGCTCCTGATTGCGTATTTGGCGAGTGGGTTGACGATCATTGCCCCCGATGAAGTCGGCATTGCGCGGCGCTTCGGCAGACCGGTCGAGGACTTGCCCCCCGGCTGGTACTGGCGCTATCCCTATCCCGTCGAGGACACGCTGCGGGTCTCGAAGCAGATTCGCACGGTCAGTATCGGCTTCAAGGAATCGGTCGTGAAGAATGCGCAGACCGGTGCCCTCACCTGGTCGAGCGCCCATCGCAAGGAGACGCGCATCCAGGATGAAGCGATGATGATGACCGGCGACGGCAACCTCGTCGATCTGCTCGTCACGGTGCGTTTCAAGGTCACCAAGCCGCACGTTTATCTGTTCGAGGTGCAAGATGCCGAGGAGATTCTGCGTGCCACGACCGAATCAGAGGTTCGGGCTATGGTTGCGGGCCGTCCGTTCCTTGAGTTGTTGACTTCCGAGCGAGGCCAGTTCCAGGCCAAGGTCCTGGAGCGTGTCCAGATGCGCTGCCAGGAGTTGTCGGCGGACAATCTCGGCATTGCGATCGACGGCATCTCGATCATCGACTTGCACCCGCCCAGCGAGGTCGTCGAGTCCTACTACGACGTCGCCAAGGCGATGGAAAAACGCGACCAGCGCATCAACGAGGCCGACGAACAGGCGATCAGCAAAAAGAAACGGACCGAGGCGGAGATGGTGAGGATTCTCGCCCAGGCCCGCGCGGCGAAGGTCGAGAAGATCCAGCTTGCGGAAGCCGATCGGCAGCGATTTCTGGCCTACTATCGCCCACGCAAAGAGCTGAGTGCAAGTGCCGAGATAATGCTGGCGCTGCGGGCCGCGGGTGAACCGTTTCCCAGCGTCGCCAGGTACCAAAAGGACCGCGCTGATTTGCTGGCGCTGCAGCCGGCGCTCGTCGAGTTTCGCATGTACTGGGATGCGGTGGGCAAGGCGCTGACCGGGCGCGACCTGTTGCTGATCGACAGCGACAAGGTCACGGGCCAGCGCAATCTGATGCTGTTCGATCCCGAAGTATTTCGCGTGCCGTTCCCGGTGCTGGTGCCGCAAGAACGCGGCCCGCGCGCTCCGTTCAAGGGGCCGGGGGCGCATGAAGAGGGGCCGTGATAAATTGCCGCTTGCGGCGTAGCACTCCCAAGGTGCTACGCCGCAAGCGGCCTGGGAGATTCCACCATGAAACGCTACTTCCTTGCAACATTGGCCGTGATCGTCGCGATCACGTTCGTGCGGCTCTCGTTCTACACGGTCGATGCGGCGGAGTACGTCTACGTCACGGTCCTGGGCCAGCACTGCGGGACCTACGACGGCGCAGCCAAGGAGGACGGCGCCGGCCTCAAGTTCGGCTGGCCCTGGCCGATCCAGCAGGTCCGCAGACTCGATCGCCGCTTGCAGCACTTCGATCTGCCTGAGACCGATCAGTTGACGCATGAAAAAAAAACCGTGGACAAGCTCCTCTCGATCAAAGCCTACGTGTGCTGGAAGATCAGCGACCCGGATCGCTTCGTGGAAAGCATCGGCAGCGCCGACGGCGCGCGCAAGATCCTCGAACCCCTGATCATCAGCCGGCTCGGCGCCGCCATTGGCGCGATGCGCATGGACGACTTCGTCTCCACCGCCGAGGATGCCGACAGCGGCAAGAAGAAAGTCGATATCACCGTCGAGATCCTCCGCAACAAGCTGCTCGATGAGCTGCAGGGCAAGGCCCGCGAGCGGTACGGCATCGACGTGATCGATGTCCGCCTGCGCCGCTTCAACCACCCGGCTAGCGTTCGCGAATCCATCTTCCAGCGCATCCGCAGTGAGCGGAACACGGAAGCCAAGAAGTACGTCAGCGAGGGAGAGCGCCTAGCGAGCGACATTGCCGCCCAGACCGATGAAGAAATCCGCGTCGCCTTGGCCGAGGCACGGTCCAAGGAGGCAGCGATCAAATCCGCGGCCGACACCGACGCCATGAAGATTCGCAACCAGGCGTACAGCCAGGACCCGGTGTTCTACGATTTTCTCAAGCAGATGGAGACGCTGCAAAGCATCCTCGGCGGCGACCGGGCGATGCTGCTGCTCTCGACGCATCGACCGATGTTCGAGAGGATGTTTGCGCCGCCGCGGCCGAAGACGGACGCGTCGAAGGAGAAAAAGTGACCGCGATCACCGTTGTGGCACGGTCTCCCGACCGTGCCACGCAGCGGACCGAAGGTCTCCTGGTGTGCCGGAGACCTTCGGTCGAAAGAGTGGCACGGTCAGGAGACCGTGCCACAACAGAAGCAAGGGATAGGTAATGTTCCGCTACGCGCTCTATTTTGTCGGCCTGATCTTCCTCGTCTGGACCGCGGCGACGTCGCTGACGCAGGTGCAGTCGCACGAGCGCGCCGTCATTCGTCGCTTTGGCCGCATCCTGGATTACAAGCCGCAGCCGGGGCTCTACATTGGTCTGCCGTGGGGCATCGACCGAGTGGACCTCGCTCCGGTTCGGAGTGCGCGGAGCATCGTCGTCGGTTTCAACGAAAAAGCCGAGACCGACGACGAAACGATCCCAGCCGGGCAGATGCTGACCGGAGATCACAATCTCGTCAACGTGCAGGCATCGATCGCTTACCGGGTGCGGGAACAAGACATGGAGAACTACGTGCTCCAGAAGGACCAGGTCGATGCGTTCGTCGCCCGCGCCGTGGAATCCCTGCTAGCCGAGTGGATCGCCGCCAACACCGTCAACGACGTCACGCGCCACGGCAAAAACCAGCTGCCTGAGTTCCTGCAACAACGATTGCCAGATCGGCTCAACGCCTATCAGCTAGGCATCGAGATCGAACGCGCAAGCATTCCCATGCTCGACACACCGAAACAGGTCAAGGCCGCCTTCGAGATGGTCGGCCAAGCGCAGACCGGCATCGGCACCAAAGTGAACCAGGCCAAGCAGGATGCCGCCAGCCGACGAAGTGTGGCGAAAGCGGAAGAGTTCAAGATCGATCGGGAGGCCAAGTCCTACGCGCGCGAGCAACGCATCAAGGCGCTCGCCGACGCCGACAGCTTCAACAAGAGGCTGGTGCAGTACCGAGACTTTTCCGCAAAGAACCCCGATTACCTCAACGCCCTGTGGCTCGACGAGATCACGGGGCTGTTCAAGAAGATGCGCGACGGCGGGCGGATCGACGTGCTGGACCTGACCAGCGAGTTGAATATCACGCAGTTTCCGCCGCAGCCGAAGAAGAAGTGATGCCGCTTGCCGTTTAGCGTTCGCATGGCGCCATGCGAACGCTAAACGGCAAGCGGTCTAACGAATCCGCCCGACGCGATCAAACGGATAGTACACCAGCAGCGCCCGCCCCAGCATCAGGCGTTCGGGCACCAGGCCCCAGTCGCGGCTGTCGGAGCTGGCCTGGCTGTTGTCGCCCAGGCACAGGTAATGGCCGGGCTGCACGTACATGGTCAGGAAATCGATATCCTTGCTCAATTCGTCCCAGGGCCCGCGCGACCAATCGGCGCGCGTCATGTTGCGGTGGTTCGGATAGTCAACGAACTGGGTATGGGTGCGATAGTAGGTATCGCGCCAGACACGCAGGTGGGTCACCTTGACCGCCGCGCCCTTGCTACCGATGCTGGCGGGGCGTTCGAGGTCGTTCTCCTTGGTTGGTCCGCGTCGATTAGTGATATCGCTCCACGTGAGTTTCTTCTCGATGTCCATGGCGCCGAGCGTTTCGGGCGGATCGTATTCCTTGCCGTCGCCGAAGGGGAGATCGCCATCGACCCAGACAGTGAGCCGGGCATCGACGTTGGCGAAGCGGAGCATATAGTTGCCGGCACTCTTGACGCGCGTCGTCTTGGCAGCCATCTCCACGATTTTCTTGTCGGCGCCGACGCGGAAGAGGGTACACTGGCCGGTCGCGAGGTCCCACTTGGCCTGGAAGCGGTCGTGCCCCTTGCTCAGCTCGAACCAGAACTCCCCCTTGGGATCGGTGACTTCGACGTTGCACTCGATCATGAGATCGCCGACCCAGTGGCCGGAGCAGTAGATCTCTTGAAAGAATCCGGCGGCGTCCTGGCCGCGGAGCTGGGAGGTGTTGTAATCGAGCGTGTCGAGAATGAGCATCGGCTCCTTGGGGCCGATCGGGCCGACGCCGTCGGGGCGCAAGAGGTGCTGGTAGCGCAGCCAGGAAACTTCGTCCGCCGCTTTGCCGTCGTTGACGAAGCCCGTCGGCTTTTCGGACTTCCAGGTGCTGACCGGGCTGGGGTTCCAGCGATCGAGCTTGCCGACCAGGTCCTTGGCTTGATAATCGTTGTCATAGACGATGCGGCGCAGCGCCAGCATGACGTGCGGCGGCTTGCGCAGGATTTCGAATTTCCCTTCCTTGAACCACTCGTGGCTCTTCTCGTGATTCCTGTGCAAGTAGGATTCTTCCCACAGGTCGTTCGGGTTGATCTTCTTGCCCAAAGCGTCGAGGGCGTTGCGATCGTCGAACGGCGCCGCCTCATTGTTCTTCGGCGTCCAGTGGTAGAGCCGGCCGAAGAAGATGGCGATCAATTCGCCCGGCAACCCGAGCAGCCGCTTGATGTAATTCTTGGGCGTATTGTCGTCCATCGGCGTCTTGGGGTATTTGAAGACGACGACGTCGTAGCGATTCGGACTGGTAAAGCCGTTGTCGTAGGTGCACTTCTGCACAAGGACGCGGTCGCCCGAGTTCCACGGGCCGCCGCAGCCGCTGAGCATGCTGAAGATCAACGAGATGAGGATCCACTTTCGCAAGGTCATCGCCCCTCCTCCTTCACGTTGTCTTCCCGGCCTGGCAATACCTGCATGTGTTTGCAGATGACGCACTGGCAGCGGACGATCTTTGGCTGGTCTTTCGGATCTACCCGGCGCAGGTGAGGAGGCGGCTCGGCCTCGGCGCTGGCATTGACCCAGTTGGTGTAGCCACACTGGTCACAGGTGACCTTGTAGTGGTAGCCGAGCAGCGTGTTGGCCATCGAGCCGGTCGGAATGACAAAAGCCTCGGCCAGGAAGGTCTTCAACATCAAGACAAGGACGACGACAAAGACAATCGTCTCGATGAATTCGCGAAACGAGTCCTTGGGTTCTTCGTTCTTGGGCGGCGGGGTGGGGGCCGGCTTGGGCGCTGATGCACCCAGCGAGATCGGCGGCAGATTCATCGGCTCCGTTGACACCGCTCCCGCCGGCAGCGGCACGCACGGAGGCGATCCGGACGCAACGGCGCCGTCGCTCGATGGCGCGGGAACTGGCGGTTTCTCTTCCGGCATGAAACACCTGGATCCTTTGGCGCCGCTTGCCGTTTTGCGCCCGCATGGCGCCACGCGGGCGCTAAACCGCAAGCAGCTTCACGGGCGGGTTTGTTGCGACTGCAACACCGGCCCGATCAATTCTTTGCCCGACACGCGCCCCTCGTCGGCCCAGTAGCGACTGTCTTCGGAGTTCGCGCTGTTGTCACCTAGCATAAAGTATTGGTCCGTCCCCAAATGAACAGATTTGCCATGAACCGCGTTGCGTCCGTGCTGGCTATAGTGCACATCGCGATATAGCCGAAAGCGATGGAACTGCACGTGCACACCGTCCGCTTGAGCCTGGAACGGACGCGGAACGCCCTGACGCTGTCCCGCCTCAGGCAGATCGACACTCAACCAATGCTGGCCATCGACCGCGAGGCTGAGCCGACGGTCAACGAACGCCAGCTCGATGCGATAACGGCTGCCAACGCGCAGTGCTGCCGTCTTCTGCGTGGCGGCGATCTTTTGTACCTGCACCGGCGTCTCCATGCCCCAGGCTAACGCCTCGACGGGGCGACGCTTGCCCACGGGGATCAGCACCTCGACCCATCCCTGGCCGTCGCAAAGTCGCAGCGATAGGGAGCCACGGCCAGCGCTGATTTCGATTTCGGTCTCGATCGAGAAGTCGTGTACGCATTCGCTGTCGGCATGCAGTCCGCCGTTATAGGCGTATTCGTCGCGCAGCGGCTCGCATTTGCGCGCATCGAGCGAATAATTGCGGTAGGTCAGCGTGTTAGGAGCCCGCAGTGCAAGCAAGGAAACGCTTTCCCTTGCTTGCACTGCGGACTCGTGTTCCCACCGATCCGTCCAGCCGTCTTTCGGCGCCTTGTCGTGCTCAAAAACAAGCACTCGCATCCGTCGCGCCTCTTCCAGCGTCTTGCGACAAAGCCGGCCATTCACATACACATCGCCGTCGCGAATGCAGATCTCCTCGCCGGGCAACGCGAGCAAACGCTTGATGTACAGGTGGCCGAGGAGTCGAAAGACGATGATCTCCCAACGCGACGGCTCGCGCCGAAGGTAAGCGGTCCTGTCCACGGTGAGCGCGTCGCCGGGTACCTCGGCCGCTTTCGTCAGCGACAGTGGATGGTTCCCGCAGTTGGGACAAAATGCCTTGCGGTAGTAGCGCGACTCGCCTGTTCCGTCCTTGTCGAAAGCGTTCCGGCCAATAGCGACTTCTTGCCCGCAGCGCGGACAGACGCAAACCCGATGATGGCCGAGCAGCGCCGGCGCCATGCTGCCGGTCGGCACGTGAAACGCCTCGACGGCAACCGCCTGCACCACCACCAGCGCGCACAAGATCACGACTGCGCAACAAAGCAAACGCCGGCAAGCCAGCAAAACGCCGGCGGCGAACGATCTTTGCACAGACTGGGCAGGCGAGGCCATTCCCGCATCTCCGGCCAAGGGGCGTTTGCGAAGAGCAGGAGGGTGTACCCGATGTGATGCCAAAATGCCAGGCCGGTCGGTCCTTGCCGCTTGCCGTTTAACGCACGCATGGCGGCATGCGAGCGCTAGACGGCAATCCCGCTCACGGAAACATCCCAATGAAATGCGGCATTTGATGGTGTTCGAACAGATTCTTACCCGCCATCAGCAACATCATGGTGCGTGTCCGGGTCAGCGCCTAGTCGGCGGCGAGCCTCCGCGCTTGATTGCATCGCGGGTCAGCCCAGCCGTCGAACATTTCGCCCCTCGGCTCGCTCAACGCGCCTTCGTGCTTTCCGCACACTCCCCCCATCCGTATACTTCCTTCAATGTCAAGCAAATTCTTCTCACAGGAAACAGAAATGGCCAAGTATGTCTACTTCTTCGGCGGTAAGTCTGCGGATGGCAACGGCAAGATGAAGGAACTCCTCGGCGGCAAGGGGGCGAACCTCGCCGAGATGTGCATCATCGGCCTTCCCGTCCCCGCCGGCTTCACCATCACCACCGAAGTCTGCAATCTCTACTACGCCAACGGTCAGAAATATCCCGATGGGCTCAAGGCCGAAGTGGAAGCGGCCATGCGAAAGACCGAAGAGGTCATGGGCGCCAAGTTCGGCGACGCCAAGAAGCCGCTGCTGGTCTCGTGCCGATCCGGGGCCCGCGTCTCCATGCCCGGCATGATGGACACCGTCCTCAACATCGGCCTCAACGAATCGACCCTACGCGGCCTGATCGACTCCACCGGCAACGAGCGCTTTGCCTGGGACTCCTATCGCCGCTTCGTGCAGATGTACGGCGACGTCGTACTCGATCTCAAGCCGACCTCGAAGACCGAGATCGACCCGTTCGAAAAGATCATGGAAGAGCTCAAGCACGAACGCAACGTCCACCTCGACACCGACCTGACCGTCAAGGACTTGCAGGAACTTGTCAAGCGATTCAAGGCCGCCGTGAAGGCGAAGAAGGGCAAGGAGTTCCCCGAGGATCCGATGGAGCAGATGTATGGCGCAGTCGCCAGCGTCTTCGGCTCCTGGCAGAATGATCGCGCGGTCGTCTATCGCCGGCAGTACGGCTATCCGCACGATTGGGGCACCGCGGCCAACATCTGCTCGATGGTCTACGGCAACATGGGCGATGACTCGGGCACCGGCGTCGCCTTCACGCGCGACCCGGCGACCGGCGAGAAGGTTTTCTACGGTGAATACCTCATCAACGCCCAGGGCGAAGACGTCGTCGCCGGCATCCGCACCCCCAAGAAGATCGCCGAGCTCGCCAAGGACATGCCGCCTTGCTACAAGCAGCTCGACGAGATCCGCGGCATCCTCGAAAAGCACTACCGCGATGTGCAGGACATCGAGTTCACCATCCAGAAGGGCAAGCTCTGGATGCTGCAAACCCGCAACGGCAAGCGCACCGGTTTCGCCGGCGTCCGCTTCGCTGTCGATATGGTCGAGGAAGGCCTCATCACCAAGCAGGAAGCCCTGAGCGCGGGCCGCATTCCGCCCGACGATCTCAATCAACTGCTCCAGCCGATCTTCGATCCCGATGCCAAGCGCAAGGCGCAGGTCATCGCCAAGGGCATCAACGCCGGCCCCGGCGCGGCGACTGGCAAGATCAAGTTCTTCGCCGATGATGCCGAGGCTTACGTCAACAAGCACGGCAAGGGCGTGATCCTGGTGCGCCGCGAAACCTCGCCGGAGGACTTGCGCGGCATGCAGGCGGCCGACGGCATCTTGACGGCGTTCGGCGGTGCATCGTCGCACGCAGCCCTCGTCAGCCGGCAGATGGGCAAGGTCTGCGTCGTCGGTTGCAGCTCGCTGCAGATCGATTACGTAAAACGCACCGTTACCGTTGGCAGCCTTACGCTCAACGAAGGTGATTACATCTCCGTCGATGGCTTCACCGGCGAGGTCATGCAAGGCCAAATCGCCACCAAGCCGAGCGAAGTTGTGCAGGTGCTGATCTCCAAGACGCTGAAGCCGGAACAGTCGAAGGTCTATCAGCAGTTCGCCAAGCTGATGGAGTGGGCCGACGAAGCGCGTGGCAATTTCAAGATTCGCACCAACGCCGACCAGCCCGATCAATCCGAGCAGGCGATCGCGTTCGGTGCCCAGGGCATCGGCCTGTGTCGCACCGAGCACATGTTCTTCAACCACATCAAGGAAATGCGTGAGATGATCCTTGCGCAGACGACCGAAGACCGCAAGAAGGCGCTGGCGAAGCTGCTGCCGTTCCAGCGGGCCGACTTCGAAGGCATATTCCGGGCGATGAAGGGCTACCCGGTCACGATCCGCACGCTCGATCCGCCGCTGCACGAGTTCCTGCCGCACGACGACAAGGGGCAGGCCGAGATGGCGAAGGAGATGGGCGTCAGCGCGAGCGTGATTGCCGAGCGCGTGAAGGCGTTACACGAATTCAACCCGATGCTCGGCTTCCGCGGCTGCCGGCTCGGCATCGTCTATCCCGAAATCACCGAGATGCAGGCCCGCGCCATCATCGAGGCCGCTTGTAATGTGGCGAAGGAGGGCCTCAAGGTCGAGCCGGAAATCATGATCCCGCTCGTCGGTTTCCCGGCTGAGTTGAAAGCGCAGGCCAAGATCGTGCGTGAAACTGCCGACAAGGTCTTCGCCGAGAAAGGGATCAAGGTCGCGTACCTGGTCGGCACCATGATCGAATTGCCGCGCGCTTGCATGGCCGCCGGTGAGATCGCCAAGGAAGCGGAGTTCTTCAGCTTCGGCACCAACGACCTGACGCAGACCGGCCTCGGCATGAGCCGCGACGACTATGGCAGCTTCATCCGCAGCTACATCGAAGCCGACCTGGTGCCCAAGGACCCGTTCCAGGTCATCGACTTCGACGGCATCGGCAGCTTGATGCAGACTGGCGTCGAGCGAGGCCGCAAGACACGGCCCGACCTCAAGATCGGCATCTGCGGCGAGCACGGCGGCGAACCGGACAGCGTGAAGTTCTGCCACAAGATCGGCCTGAACTACGTGAGCTGTTCGCCGTTCCGGGTTCCGATTGCCCGGCTGGCGGCGGCACAGGCGGCGCTGGGGAAGTAGTGATCGCCACTCGCTTGTACTTGCGAAAAGCCGTCGGTCTTCGCCATAATGGCGGGGATCGATGGCTTTCGTGCTTTCGAGGAGGCCTCCATGTCCATCTTTTACCTTCTGGCGTTGTGCTGTGCCGGCGACGTTGCGGAATCGCCTGCACCCAAGGTGTTGCCCGCTTTCAATTTGCCGCAGTGCTTCGAGGATATTGCTATCGATGCGACGCGGACCAATGCTCGTGGATTACAGATCATCTCAATGCGAGTGAAGATGCACCCAAAGTGCGCCATCTGGCTTCGGGAATATGCAGGCAGCCCTGAAACTGGCGATAACGACACGAGATTCCAACACGCAAATTCATGTGATCTATCCGAGTGGACCCATGGATGGGTCGCTCAAATACTACCGCGATGAGATTGCCATTCAAGTCCTCATTCAGCGAGCAGAAGGAGATCAGAGTCCCGTACAAGGGCGCCTTGATATTGGGCGATTCCCTGTACTTTGGGAAAAACGAGTCGCAATCGGTGACGGTTCAGACCGAATCGTTTGGTATACCATCTGAGGGGGGGGCCCCGCCAGCGTGAGTTTCACGCGTCCGAGATAAACGTGGAGATTCGCTCCTGTTCCCGAAATTCGACCAAATCAACTACCTCGCCGTCCTCGTGTAAACGTCGCTCGAATAGTGCGCCAGCCGGGAAAGACGGGGTGAAACTGGAGCGGGGGCCGGTAAGGTTCATCGAGCAAGTGGATGGGTACTACAAAATTCCCGCAGGAGCGGAAAAGCCATCGTACCAACCTCTTGGGAAGGCAGCGCCTCCGAGAAGGGAACTCGACACGCATGGCCTGTGGTTTTCAGCCCCGGTCGGATGGTTAGGCGAAATCGCTGCCGATGACAGGTTGCCGTCCGTGAGAACAGTAAGTGAAAGCCTTCGGATTGCTGCGGGGTTGATGTGTTCTACAGACCCCGATGACGTGGGCGTGCATGTGGAAGATGATCCACAGGGCATGGCGTTTCGGGTATTTCTAGCAGACAATGCCGCTGGCGGAAACGGTCTAACGCATGAGGTTTTTCAGCAAACTGAGCGGCTAATTGACGGCGCACTGCGCATTCTGGAAGAGTGTCCTCACTGCCAAAAAAATGCAAGCAGCCGAGGATGCCAGTGCTGTGTGACGACAGCGTGGGGTGCTGATGAAGATGTGTGTCGTGTCGGAGGTATCACGATTCTGAAGAAGCTGAAAAAAGCACTCAGCTAGAGGCTGCCCGGCCTTCATGGTTAGGCAAAGATACGCCGTCGTCCCTCGGCGCTGCGTTTCCCACACGAGGGCTTCACCCCACCCGAACCATTCAGCCCCGAAAGCCGTCTTCCTCCTGGGCAACAACCGGAAGGAGAAGCCATGTCCCACCACCCATCCCGACGAGACTTCCTCCAGAAGACCGCCGCCGACCGCGCCGCCTCGTTGATCCTCCCCCGCAGCCTTTTCGCCCAGACCCCCGCCCCCACCTTCCACTTCATCCACATCGACACCCTGACCTCATGGCCCATCTCCGACCCCGTTTCCTGGCCCCTCGCAAACGCCCATGAACCCATCCTTGCTCGTGCCGCCGAGGGCCTTGCCAAGCTCACACCCAATGACGCCGACCGCATTCTCCGTCTGGTCGTCCGGCGCTGCCGCCTCAATCTCATCGAACTTCACGCCGATCAGGTCGTGATACATCATTGGGGGACGAAGCGTGCCGATCTTCGACCCTTCTTCAAGGTTCACCGACTGGCCCGGAAAAACATCGAAGTCACCTTGAGGGACCGCAAGAAGGAAGCCGTCACGATCCAGCACGGCGACGACTTTTTGTTCGGCGTCCCAATCGCCTCCGATTTCCCCCTCGATCTCTTCCGAACAAAATGGGCCAACCGCTTCCAAAATGAACCTGATGATCTGGAAGCCGCCCCCAACACGAGGTCCGGCTTCGCCTGGAATGGCGTTGAAGATGATCGCATTCCCTGGATCGCCCTGAAGAGTGCGTGGCGGCGATCTGCTCCTGGAGTTTGTCTGAATTGCTCTGGAGAGCCTTTTTGGACGAACTTTGGGCTGCGACAGACGGGGATGTTTAATCGCTCGCCTTGTTTTGAGTATATTTGCGGGGAGTGCTGCCGGTTGTTCAGGGATGAGTCGGTGAAGGATGTTCGGGGTTGGATCGTGGAGAATCTTGATGAAGGGGTCCGGCCTTCGGACGAGATCATTTGGGGGCGGCGAGTGAAGTGGCAGTGACGAACCCCGCCGTCCCCAGCCCCGTCTTCCTTATGGGCGACAAACGCAGGAGACGCCATGTTCACCTGGATCAAACTAAAGTGGCTCGAAGTTAAGATTGCCTTCGCCGAATTCGGGCAACAAACCAAATACCATCGTTTGTGCCTGGAACGTAATGCCGCAACCGCCGAAAAACTGCAAATCGCCAGGGAAGTTCTCGCTGACGGCGCAACCAGCATCAACGAATGCCGTTGCCATACCATCTATTTGAAGCGGCATGAGAAGGGGTCGCCGCCCGGAGAAC
>SHZY01000103.1 GCA_009692065.1 Gemmataceae bacterium | reverse complement strand
TTGACAACCGAGACCGCACTCGGGTCGGCTTGCAACTCGTGCAAACCGACATGAATTGCCCTCCGCGAAATGCCCGGGCTTCTGGACACGAGCGAGACGCCCCCGTAGCCCCAGGTTTTGGCTTCCGCCGCCGCCCACAATCGTCTTTGACGCTCATCCAACGACGAAGCCAGACCTTCGAACCGTTGGCGTATCGCAGCCTCCATGCTTGCGCGTCGCATGGAGCAGGTGTATGAAACAGTTGCGAAGTTGTAACACTAATTAACGGACGGCCCCTAATCGCGCGGGCGCTAAACGAAACGGAACACCATAAAATCCCCTCATGCCATCACCCCAAACCATCACGCTGCGCGGCGTGCGGGTGCACAACCTGAAGAACATCGACGTCGAGATTCCGCTCCAACGGCTGACAGTTGTAACCGGCGTGTGCGGCTCAGGCAAGCGCAGCCTCGTTTTCGACACGCTGTATGCCGAGGCGCAGCGGCGCTATCTGCAGAGCTTCTCGGCATACACGCGGCAATTCCTGGAGCGCTTCGATCAGCCGGACGCCGAGGAAATCGGGCCGCTGCCGCCTGCCATTGCGATTCGCCGGAACATGGAGAAGTCGCCGCGCACGACCGTGGCGACGCTCACGGAGATCGGTGAGCCGGTTCGGCTGCTATTCGCCCGCGCCGGTGTGGTAGTGTGCCCGGCTTGCAAGGTGCCAGTGGTGGCCCATCAGGTCACCGACGTGCTTGCGGCAATCGATGCGTTGCCGGCCGGGACGCGCTGCACCATTGCGTTTCCATCGTCGCCCGGAGATGCAACCGATCAAGCCGGCTGGCTGGCGGCGCTTCTGGAGGATGGCTACAGTCGCGTTCAGGTCGACGGCATCATGTACCGACTTGGCGAAAAGGGGCCCGCCTTGCGCGACGATCAACCGATCTGGGTGCTGCTCGATCGAGTGGAAGTCGGCACGACGCCGCGCGATCGGCTGGCGGAATCGGTGGATACCGGGTTCCAACGCGGAGCGGGTCGAGTCGGTGTGTTGACGGACACGCAGGAATTTGTGTTCGATCAGCAGCACGTCTGCAGTCGCTGTCAACGCATGCTGGTTGCGCCGACCTCGAGGCTCTTCGATGTCAACGATCCGCTCGGCGCGTGCCCGGCGTGCCATGGCACCGGATTACAAGCCAAGACCCTCGACGCGTGCTTCACCTGCAACGGCCGCCGTTGGAACGCGGACACGCTGGCCGTGCGCGTCGCGGATCGTACTATCGCCGATTGGCATGGGCTGTCGGTGACGGAGTTGCTTGCCCTCCTGTCAACCTTGCCGGCGCCGGAGAACGTGCGCCTGCCCATCGAGCAGATGCGTGGTCGCTTGCAGACCCTCGCCTCGCTCGACCTTGGCTACCTGACGCTTCGGCAACCCGCGGCCACGCTTCCCGACGGCGCCGCGCGGCATATCGCGCTGGCGGCGGCGCTCGGTTCCAATCTCGTCAACGTGCTCTACCTCGTCGATGAGCCGACACTCGGCCTGCACCCGCGTGATACCGAAAAGCTACTGAGCGCTCTGAAGCAACTGCGCGATCGAGGCAACACGGTGGTCGTCATCGAACACGATCGCGGCGTGATCGCGGCCGCCGATCATGTTGTTGAACTTGGTCCCGGCGCGGGCGAGGAGGGAGGCGAAATCACCTACCAGGGAGCGCCGAGCGACTTGCCCGTTGAAGAAGCAACAGGTTCCGGCGAATCCCCGCGCTCGCGTCGCAAGCCGACCGGTTTCCTCAAGCTCAGCGGAGCGTGTGTCAACAACCTGCAAGATCTCACGGTCGAATTCCCGCTCGGCGTCCTGTGCGGCATCACCGGCGTCAGCGGGGCTGGCAAGCGCAGCTTGATCGAGCAAACGCTCTATCCCGCGCTGCTGTTGGCAAAGAAGCAAAAAGGAGCCGCGACCACCGTCAAGATCGCCGGCGCCGGCTCGATTACCGACGTGGTGCTGCTGGATCAGGCGCCGCTCGCACGCAGCTCGCGTAGCAATCCAGCGACCTATCTCAAGATCTTCGATGATATCCGGGCGCTGTTTGCCGAGACAGTGGATGCGCGCATTCGCAACTTCGGGCCGGGGCACTTCAGCTTCAATCAGGCCGGCGGGCGCTGTGAAACCTGCGCAGGGCAGGGGAGCTTGAACATTGACATGCAGTTCCTCGCCGATGTGACGACGACGTGCCCGGAGTGCCAGGGCCGACGCTACCGCAAGGAGATCCTCGACATCAAGGTCCGCAGCCGAAGCATCGCGGAAGTGCTCGACTTGACCGTGCGCGAGGCGTTTCGTTTTTTCCGGGCCCAGCCGGCGATCGAGAAGAAGCTCAAGGTGTTGCTCGATGTCGGTCTTGAGTACCTCAGGCTTGGCCAACCGATGGATACGCTCGCCGGCGGGGAATGCCAGCGCATCAAGTTAGCGAGCCAGCTGGCGGCGAGCCGCAGGGGAGGCTGCTTGTTCTTGCTGACCGAGCCGACGGCCGGCTTGCATCCGATGGATGTCGCGGACCTGCTCGATTGCTTCGACCGCCTGCTGTCCGCGGGGCACTCGCTGCTGGTGATCGAGCACGATCTGGACGTGCTACGCAGTTGTGATTACCTTATCGACCTGGGGCCCGATGGAGGTTCGGGCGGCGGGCGGATCGTCGCGCAAGGAACGCCGGAGGACGTCGCCCGGGTCGCGGAGTCGCACACAGGACGGTTGTTATCCTAGGCGGCTCACTCCTCCTCGCGGGTTTCCGCTTCCACTTGCGGCGCCACAAACGGCGCCAGGCCCAGATGCTGGCGCGCCGCCAGGCATTGCTCCATCAAGTACTGGCGCGTGGCACGCTGATCGGCGAGAAGCTCCTCGCCAAGAAGGTGCGGCTCACCAACGGCGATGCCGATCGGGTGGGCGATGTCGAACTTCTTGCCCTTCGTCGGCGGCCCCTTGAAGTACGAGAAGTAGCTGCCCCAGCCGCCTTCGATCCAGCACACCACCACGGGCGTTTGCGGCCGTTCCTTCAGGATGTGCCAAACGCCCTGGCCGAACATTTTTAGCGGCTGCTCTTCGCTCCGGCGCAAACGGCCTTCCGGGAAGATCACCAGGCATTTGCCTGCATCGAGCGCGGCGATCGCGACCCGCAGTTCCGGAACGTCGCGGCGAAAGCCTGACTTCTCCACGCGAATCGCATCGGCGAGGTAGGTCATCGTCCAGCGTAAGAACCAATGATCGAAGAACACGCTTGTCATCATGGGAATGAGCGAGCGAGGCAAAACTTTCCCGAGCAGCAACGGATCCATGTAGCAGCTATGATTGGCGACGACGATGACCGGGCCCTTGAGCGGGAACTTTTCCAGCCCAGGCCCGGCGGAACGAAAGCGAAACATGATCGCGAACGCGAACTCGAGGAGCTGCTCGGCGACCTCGCGGCGGAAGACCCACCACGCACCCACGGTGGCACAGCCGGAAACGGACGCGATGATCCAGAGCTGCTGCGCGGGGGTCAGCGCGGCAAAGTGCGTGAGAACGATCATGCCGAGGGCAACGACCATCGCAAAAATGTAGTCCGTCATATTGCGGACCGACATGCCGTTGCCTCGCGCATCGGCTGGCAGGGCCGCCTGATAGGTGGCGGCGAGCGGGACATTGATGACGCCGGCGGTCATGCCGACCAGGGCGCAGAACCACAGATTGGGGTCCTCGCCGCCGGCCGCGTAGGCCATGCCGAGCGTAAACCCGATGCCGCCGAACGGGACGAGGGCCAGAACGCGGCGTGGGTGTTTCTGCAGACCGGCCAGGAGGGATCCGAGCGCCACGCCGCCGGCCACCCAACTCACAATAACGGCCATCTCGGATAGATTGAACCGATTGCCGCCGAACAACAGCGCCAGCATCGCGTTCGACATGCCGATGATGAGGCCTCGCTTCCCCGCGAGGCCGATCAAGCAGATGCGCGCTTCCCGTACGCGCCAGATCGCGGCGCAGTCGGCAAAGAAGCCGCGCACCGCCGGCCAGGGGGCATCGTCGCGGCGCACGTCGCTTGGAAACCCTACTGGCAAGGCGGTGAACAATGCGAGGCAATACAGAGAAACGAGACCCCAGATGATCGCCGTTGTCCATGGAGGCAGTTCCGAGGGCGCATCAGGTTTCGTACCGGCGATCAGCACCAGGCCGCCGAGGATGGCCGTGAAGGTTCCCATCTCGATGAAGCCGTTAATGCGTGTCAGGGGCCACTTCGTATCCGCGGCGGCGGCGGGGAGCATCGCATAGCGCGTCGGTCCGTAGACTGCGGAGCCGATCGCGATGAGCGCCCAGCACGAAAGCCATTGGCCCTCAAGGAGCGCGAATACGGTCATAACGATGAGGCCGAGAAGGGCCGACCATATCAGCACGCGCGACTTCGGCAGGCTGTTGCTAAGCGCGCCATTGAAGGGCGCCAGGAGGATGGCGGGCGTTGTGAAGATGACGGTGACGATTAGCCAGGCGGTTTTTTGCTCCGCATCGCCACGGGCTGCGTAGTCGATGCAAACAAAAAACCGCAAGGCGTTATCCGCCATGACGCGGGCGGTCTGCGAAAACCATAGACTGACGAGCTTCCAGCGGGCTTGCCACATAGAAATCCTTGATTTTTTCCACGAAGGCCAAAGCGCGGACAAGCCGCAACCACGAACACAGTAGGAATTAGCCACGGAAGGAACACGGAACAAACACGGAAGAAATCCGGACAATGCCACTCTCTCTTGGTCGCCTTTTTTTCCGTGTTTTTTCCGTGGCTAAGAAATTTGTGCGGCTTGAACCCCTTCGTGTTCCTTCGTGTCCTTCGTGGATAACTGCGTTTTATGAACTCGCCCCTGCGTTGACGCCTTCGGAATAGTCGGCTACGTTAACAGTTTGGTAGGAATCTCAGGAGCGGGAAATGCCGAGCTACAATCCCAAAGTCGTCGAACCACGCTGGCAGAAAGTCTGGGAGGAATCCAAGACGTTCCGTACGCCGGATGATTCCGACAAGCCGAAGTTCTACATCCTCGACATGTTCCCCTACCCCTCCGGCGCCGGCCTGCACGTCGGCCATCCCGAAGGCTACACCGCGACCGACATCCTCGCCCGCTACAAGCGCATGCGCGGCTTCAACGTCCTGCACCCGATGGGCTGGGACGCCTTCGGCCTGCCCGCGGAACAATACGCCATCGAGAAGGGCGTGCATCCGCGCGAATTCACCCAGAAAAACATCGCCACCTTCCGGCGCCAGATCAAGACGCTCGGTTTTAGCTACGACTGGGATCGTGAAGTCGATACCACCGACCCCGGCTACTTCAAGTGGACGCAGTGGATCTTCCTGGTCCTCTTCGATACCTGGTACGATCGCAAACTGAACAAGGGCCGACCGATCAGCGAGCTGCCGATCCCCGCCGACGTGCAAGCGCAAGGCGACAAGGCGATCCGCACCTACCGCGACGGCAAACGGCTGGCGTATCAAGCCGAGGTCGCCGTCAACTGGTGCCAGGCCCTTGGCACGGTCCTCGCCAACGAAGAAGTCATCGACGGCAAGTCCGAGCGCGGCAACCACCCGGTCGTGCGCATGCCGCTGCGCCAGTGGCTGCTGCGCATCACCGACTATGCCGAGCGGCTGCTCGACGACCTCGCCTCGGTCAATTGGCCCGAACCAATCAAGAAGATGCAGCGCGACTGGATCGGCAAGAGCGAAGGCGCCGAAATTGATTTTGCCCTTAGTCCGTCGTCCGTAGTCCTTCGCCCACGGACCACGGACCACGGACTACGGACTACGGACTACGGACTCATCCGTGTCTTCACCACCCGCCCCGATACTCTCTTCGGCGCCACCTACATGGTGTTGTCGCCGGAGCATCCGCTGGTGGCTGACCTCACCACGCCCGCGCAGTCTGCGGTCGTCGAGGCCTACCAAGTGGCCGCCGCCAAGAAGAGCGATCTCGAACGGACGGAGCTTGCCAAGAAAAAGACCGGCGTCTTCACGGGGAGCTACGCGATCAATCCGGTCAACGGCGCGTCGATCCCGATCTGGATTGCCGACTACGTGCTGGTGAGTTATGGAACCGGTGCGATCATGGCGGTGCCGGCGCACGACGAGCGCGATTTTCAGTTTGCCCAGACCTTCGACCTGCCGATCCACCCCGTGGTCCTGCCGCCGCGCGCCTGGCTCGAAAAAACCAACGTGTTCGCGATGCTGGACAAGCTGGGAGCCGGACAGGCGAACCCGAACCGCGAGACGCTGCATTACAATGAAGCCGCCGTTCTGAAAAGTGTGATGCCGATGTTGCAGTCGGCGGATCCCGATCGTTACAAGATGATCGAACATCTCTATCGTCATGACATCGAGCTGTTCAGTGAGTGCTTTGCCGACGAAGGAATCGCGATCAACTCCGGCTCCTTCAACGGCCAGACGACGGCCGACTTCAAGCGTGACATCACCGATTGGCTTGCGAAGGAACGCCAAGGCAAGCGCAAGATCAACTACAAGCTGCGCGATTGGCTCTTTAGCCGGCAGCGCTACTGGGGCGAGCCGTTCCCGATCCTGCACGAAGTCGATGCCGAGGGCAATCCGACCGGCGCCATCGAGCCGCTGTCGCTCGGCGACCTGCCCCTGCTTCTGCCGGAGGTGGAAGACTACAAGCCTACCGGCAACCCCGAACCGCCTCTGGCCAAGGCCAAGGGCTGGCTCGACGTGACCAAGGACGGCAAACGTTACCGCCGCGAAACCAACACCATGCCGCAATGGGCCGGCTCGTGCTGGTACTACCTGCGCTATCTCGATGCCAAGAACGATCAGGCGTTTTGCGATCCCGCCAAGCTCAAGCAATGGCTCCCCGTCGATCTCTACGTCGGCGGCGCCGAACATGCCGTCTTGCACCTGCTCTACTCGCGCTTCTGGCACAAGGTCCTCTTCGACCGCGGCCACGTGCCATGTGCGGAGCCGTTCCAGCGGCTCGTCAATCAGGGCATGATCCTCGGCGAAATGGAGTTCACCGCCTTCAAGGAAACCGGCGATTGGGTCTCGGCCGAGCAAGTTAATTTCGACGGCGACACCGCTCTCCTCAAAGGCACGGACGTCAAGCTCGAAATCGTGAAAATCGATGAAGACACCGTCGAGAAAAAAGGCGACTCCTTCTTCCGCAAGGATGTGCCCAACATCCGCGTCGACGCCCGCGCCTTCAAGATGTCGAAGAGCCGCGGCAATGTCATCAACCCCGACAAGGTCGTCGAACAGTATGGCGCCGACAGTCTGCGGCTCTACGAGATGTTCATGGGCCCGCTGGAGGCCGTCAAGCCGTGGAACATGCGCGGCGTCGAGGGGGTGTACCGCTTCCTCAATCGCGTCTGGCGGCTCGTGATCGACGATCGCCTGGAGACTGTCAAGCTGCTCGATGCTGTGCAGGACGTCGAGCCGGACAAGGAGACGCAGCGTTTTCTGCACCACACGGTCCAGCGCGTCACGATCGCGCTGGACACGCTGTCGTTCAACACCGCCATCGCAGCGATGATGGAACTGAGCAATCACCTGACCAAGCAGACGGTGCGATCCAAGAGCGTGCTGAAAACGTTCATGCTGATCCTGAGCCCGTTTGCGCCGCACCTGGCGGAGGAAATCTGGAACGCCCTCACTGTGCCCCCCTCGCCTTCCGGGAGAGGGGTTGGGGGTGAGGGCACGCTGGTGTACGAGCCGTGGCCGACCTTTGACGAAAGCCTGCTCAATGCCGACAGCATCGAGGTGCCGGTGCAGATCAACGGCAAGGTGAAAAGCAAGCTGACGGTGGCGCCCGACATCGACAAGAGCGCGCTGGAAGAGGCTGCCAGGAACGACGAGAAAATCAAGCCGCTGCTCGAAGGCAAGACGATCAAGAAGGTGATCGTGGTGCCGGGGAAGCTGGTGAATTTCGTGGTGGGATAATATCCTTTCGAATGCCGTGTGGATTGTCGAGTATGATAAAAAGGCCCCTTTTTCGGCGGCGGAGACCTGGACATGAGCATAACGATTGAAATGACACCCCAAGAAATCGCCGCGCTCAAGCACGCGACCAAACTCGACAATGATGCCGAGGCTGTTACCAAGGCAGCCCAGGAATTCCTGCGCCTTAGCCGGTTGCGCGAATTGAAAGCCATTTCGGGGAAAGTCGAATTCGATGACAATTGGCGGCAGCAGGAGAAGCTCGAGCTGGACCAATCGGATTTTCCTCATTGATGGACAAGCCCGATGGAACACTGGGTGTTGGTGGATACTTGCATTTGGGCATCCTTCTTCAGCAAACCCCATTCGCCGGAGAAAGACGTCGTCGATGGGTTGCTGGATGCTGACCGGGTCGCCCTTGTGGGGCCAATTGTCGCGGAAGTGCTGCGCGGCTTTCGACGCAAGGACCAAGCTGATTGGGTTGGTGCGAGATTGCAGATGGCACATTACATCGAGGCGGACTTTGGCGATTGGCGCGCCGCAGCCGAACTCGGTCGCCTACTTGCGGCCAACGGACATATGCTTCCCTTGACGGATCTGATTGCTGCCACGGTAGCCAGGCGGTGGAATGTATGAATCTACATGACGGATCCTCATTTCGACGTCATTGCCGATTTGAAACGTTATCAGCCTGCTGAATGAATAATCAGAAACCTCGGCCCCGGGGCACTTCGGAATGTTCACCGCCATTTGAACCAGTACAGCGCCAGCGCGAACGTCACCCCGGCATACGCCAGCAGGATGCCGATGCGCCAGCTCACATCCAGAAGGCTCTGACCTTCCAGCATCACCTCACGCATTGCGTCGTTGAGTTGCGTCAACGGCAGGGCTTGAATGAAGGGCTGCACTTCGTCTGGAAACCGCTTCGACGAAAAGAAGACGCCCGAGAGGATGTACATCGGCATCATGATCATGTTGATCATGCCCGAGATCGATTCGATTTTCTCCGTTCGAGAGCCGAGCAAAAGGCCAATCCCTGCGAACGCCGACGCCCCGGCCAAAATCACCACGAGTAGCGTGCAGAATGAATTGATCGTGGGCGCAGGCAAGCCGAACCACAGCCAGGATGCAGTCAACAGGGTCGCCATTTCGGGCAAGAGGAACCCCAAGCGCGCCACCAGCAGCGATAGGAGAAAATCGCTATTGCGCATCGGCGTCGCGCGGAGCCGTTTGAAGAGTTTGCGGACGCGCATGTCGACGAGCACGAAGCCGATGCCGAACAACCCGCCGCCCATGATGTTGGCGCCGATGAGGCCGGGGAGGAACCAGTCGATAAAGCGGCTGCCGGGCTCGCTGACATGCGTCTCCTTGGGAGCGTCGTTGCCGCGCGCCAGGATCGCCTCCGCCCAGAAGCGTGCATGCACGCTGTCGGCGCGCATCGGATCGAAGATGTATTCGGTCCCGTCGGCATGCGCCACGAGGAACGCCGCCGTCTTGCCGACGCGCAGCCGTTGCTCGCATTCCTTGAGCGGTCGCACCTGAACGAGATCCTTGGCATCCTGCGGGCGCACCTGGTTGAGTCGCTGCACAATTTGCGTAGCGCGAGCGTGATCGGAAGTATCAGCGACATCGACATCGGGCAAAGGCTGATCCCCGCCCCGGAACGCGAAGCCTACACCGAACGCCAAGGCCAAGGGGAAGCCGTAGACCCAGAAGATCACCTCCGGCTCCCTGAAGAATTCACGGAACCGAACCGTGACGAGCTGCGCGAGCGCCTGCCAGCGTAGGGGGACCATTGGGGGCCTCGGGAAACGAAGATGGACTTGTCGTTATCATAAAGAAACCACTACGATGTCCCCATGCAAAATCCCACCACGCTCCGCATCGCGATCCCCGGCGACGATCCGCCGCAACTGCAAGGCTCGGCCCATCTGGAGCGCTTGCGCGCCCGCGGCGAGGTGATCCTCCACACCGATCGCCCGGCGGACGATGCCGAGAAGCTGCGCCGCGCCGCCGGTGCGACTTGTATCATCAACTCGCGCGGAGCCGTCAAATGGCCAGGCCACCTGCTGCGGCAACTCCCGATGTTGCGCATGCTCACCGTCTGCGGCGTCGGCACGGACCCCATCGATACGGCGACGGCGAAGGAACTCGGCATCGTCGTGTGCAACGTCCCCGGCTTGACGGCGCCGATCGTTGCCGAACACGCCCTCACCCTGATGCTCGCCACGGCCCGGCGCGTCTGCTTCCAGACCACGCAACTCCGCAAAGGCATCTGGAAAACCCCCGACAACCTTTACCTGCGCGGCAGAACGCTCGGCATTGTCGGCGTCGGCCCAATCGGCGCCGAGACGGCACGCCTCGCCCAGGCCATCGGCATGCGCGTGCAGGCGTGGACTTTCAATCCCTCGTCCGAACGCGGCGAAAATCTCGGCATACCGTTCGTCGCGCTGGATGAACTGCTGCGCACTTCCGACGTCGTCAGCCTCCACGTCAAGCTGACTGACCAGACGCGAGGCTTGATCGGCGCCCGCGAGATCGGCCTGATGAAGCCCGGCGCTTTGCTCATCAACACCGCCCGCGGCGCCGTCGTCGATACAGCGGCGCTCGTGAGTGCGCTCAACTCCGGCCATCTCGGCGGGGCAGGCATCGACGTGTTTGACATCGAACCGATACCGGCGGACTATCCGCTCCTGGCGTGCGACCAGGTCGTGCTGACGCCGCACGTGGCCGACCAGAATCCGCAAGGGATGGAGATCCTCAACTGCGGCGCGGTTGAGAACGTGCTGGCGTTCCTGGATGGGAAGCCACGCAATCGGGTGGTATGACGGATACAATGGCACCATGCCCTGGCTCGTCGCATCCCTGACTCTGCTCGCGGCCTACTTCATCGGCGCGATTCCCTTCGGCTATCTCGTCGCGCGCATGCGCGGCGTCAATATCTTCGAGCACGGCAGCGGCAACATCGGCGCGACCAACGTTGGCCGCATCCTCGGTCGGCCTTTCGGGTTCCTCGTCTTTGTTCTCGATTGCGCGAAAGGCGCTACGCCGGTTGGACTGGCACTGCTGCTCAAGCCACAGTTCAACGATGCCCTCTGGTCGCGTGGCTACGTCGAAGTCGCCGCGGGGTTGACGGCGTTTCTCGGGCATCTGTTTCCCGTCTACCTCAAGTTTCGCGGCGGCAAGGGGGTCGCCACGGGTCTTGGCGCCGTCGCCTTGCTGCTACCGATCCCCACACTCATCGCTTTCGGCGTCTGGACGATTGTTTTGTGCGGGTCGCGGCTCATGTCACTCGCTTCGATCAGCGCGGTGTTGGTCCTGTGCGCAGCTCACCTGCGTCTGCCGACGGCGTGGGACTGGGCCGAGCCACGCAGCTGGTTTTACGTGATCGCCGGCACGCTCGTTATTGTCAAACACCGCGCCAACATCAGACGTCTCATCAATGGAACCGAGAATCAGCTCAAGGAGAATATCGTCATGCTCCAGCTCACGAAAAGTCTGCACGTGCTCGCCCTGGGATTGTGGTTCGGCGCCTCGGTGTTCTTCACCTTCGTGGTCGCATTCTCGCTGTTCGGAACGTTCGAGGCGCTCGGCGAAAAGGACAAACGCGAGACGTGGTTCCCGCGGCCAAGAATGTATCGCGAGGCCGACAACACCGTCAACAGCCCCAAGGAGCAAGGCACGCGCGCCGCCGGGTACGCAATCTCACCGATGTTCGTGTGGTACTTCGCGCTGCAAGGCGCGTGCGGTTTCATTGCGCTAGCGACTGCCTTGCCGTTCATAAAACAGCCTGCCAGCATACATCGATGGCGAGTCAATCTCTTGATTGCGTCGATTGCGTTCGTCTTGGTCGGCTGGCCGCTCGAACAGTACGTCAGTGACCTGCGCGCGCCACGCAATCAGACAATGGAGGCGTACCTCCTGGATCGCACGGATGCCGACAGCGCCGCCGACATGAAGAAAGCCCGTGCCGACTTTGGCATGTGGCACAGCATCAGCGTGATCTTGAACTTTGCAACGATCGTCAGTGTGACAGCCGCGATGGCGATGGCGGGAAACCTGGCGAGCGGTGCCACGAAGGCGCAAGGCGAGGAAAAGACTGAAGAGCATCCCACCGAGGGGTGAGTGAAGTGAATTCCTGGCAGCGACGAGAAAGGGCGTCAGGATCTTTCGATTCCTGACGCCCTTGTTGTTGGTTCGATGCGAATGCCTGGCTTAGTAGCGTTTGCCGCCGCCGCCGCCGCCGCCGTAACCGCCACGGCCGCCACCACCACCACCACCACCACCACCGGGACGACGTTCTTCGCGGGGACGAGCTTCGTTGACGGTGAGCTTGCGTCCTTCGAGTTCCTTGCCATTCATCGCGGTGATCGCGGTCTGGGCTTCCTGACCGGAACCCATCTCGACGAACCCGAAGCCTTTGGAGCGACCGGTGTCGCGGTCCATGATGACCTGGGCGGATTGAACTGTGCCGTGCGGGGCGAACATCGCCTCGAGATCAGCGTCACCCACGCCGTACGGCAGATTACCAACATACAACTTTGCAGCCACGAGGGCCTCCTGCGGAAAAACCTCATGCAACACACCGACCCACAGTGGATAAATATTGTCGCATGAAACGAGTAATTGTCCGGGACGAATAAAGACAATTGGGGGATAACCGAAAAGGCAATCGCGACCAGAATGCTTTGAAAGGTCCTAGAACAACGTAATACTACGCGATCGCCCAGGTTTTGGCAATAGCAATTTTACTAATAATCGATCGGGGACACATGCGGAAGCGACAACCCCGCTTTACACGAATCCGGAAACGCGATACGCTCCAACAATTCATTTTGCCGCGGACCTTGCTCCGCGCGGGGCACGCCCCGCGGCTAAATGAGTGGGAAGGGACTTTCCTTTGCTGCCGTACGTGCTCAACTTGACCTACCTGGCCGCCGCCTTCTGCCTCGCGCCGTTCTTGTGCTGGCAGGCGTGGGTGCGCAAGAAGCCGGTGCGCGGTCTAGTCGCAAAATGGTTCGGGCGAGCCGCCGGCGTGAGCGGTCGAAGTGAAGCGCCCGTCGTCTGGTTTCACGGCGTCAGCGTCGGCGAGATCCATTTGCTGCGGCAAGTCGTCGCGCGCTTCCGCGAGTGCTTTCCCGCCTGGCATTGCGTAGTCTCCACCACGACCAGCACCGGGTACGACGAGGCTCGCAAGCATTTCGCCGATCTGCCCGTCGCCTTTTGGCCATTCGATTTCACCTGGGCCGTGAAGAATGCGTTGCGCACCCTTCGGCCGCAGCTTGTGGTGTTGTCCGAAGGCGAGCTGTGGCCGAACTTCGTCTGGGCCGCCAGGAAACAGGGCGTCAAGCTGGCCATTATCAATGGGCGCATGAGCCCGCGCAGCGCGCGCCGGTTTGGCTCATTCCGCTGGCTGCTCGCGGGCGTGTTTGGGCAGCTTGATTGGATCGGCGCTCAGAACGACGAGTATCGCGAACAGTATGAGAACCTCGGCGCGACGAACGTCGTCACCACCGGCAATATCAAGTACGACGGAGTGAGCGGCGAGCGGCGCAATCCGAAAACGCAGTCGCTCCGGACCCTGCTTGGGATTGCTCCCGATGCGCTGGTGTGGGTCGCCGGCAGCACGCAGGATCCCGAGGAAGCGCTGGCGATCGACATCTTTCGCCGCGCGAGGGTGGCCCATCCCAACCTGCGGCTCATCCTGGTGCCACGGCATCCGGAGCGGTTTGACGAGGTGACGCGGTTGCTGGAGCGATGGGGGTTGCGGTTCGTAAGGCGCAGCGCATTGCCAGAGCAGACAGCAGTTCCCGTCGATGCGATCATTCTGGTGGATACGATCGGCGAATTGAGCGTGATCTGGGGCATGGCCGATCTGGCGTTCGTCGGCGGCAGTCTTGACGGCAAGCGCGGCGGGCAGAATATGATTGAGCCGTCCGCGTATGGCGCTGCCGTGCTGTTTGGGCCGCACACGTGGAACTTCAAGCAGACCGTGGCCGACCTCCTGGCGCGCAACGCGGCCGTCGAGGTGTCGGATGGGGAAGCGCTCGAAGCCGAGGTGGCACGGTTGCTCGACGATGCGGCCGAGCGGCGCCGGCTAGGCGAGGCGGCGCGGGCGTTTGTCGTGTCGCAGCAAGGGGCGACTGGGCGGACGCTGGATGAATTGCGGAAGTTGATGGGAGGTTTGGACATGCGGCAAGTCGCGGCGTAACGTCCCATCCCGTAGCCTCTCGGCTGCGGGCGTCCTTGGCAACTACCGCTCTACCACTCACCACTCACCCCTCATAAAAAAGCACCGTGCTTACCATCAACAACATCCCGATCGAGGACACTTTCGCGGAGGCGTTCCCGATGACCGCCGCCCGGCTCATCGTCACCGCGGCAACGCCGACGTGGGCGCTGACTGCGGGGCAGGTTGTCACGGGCTATGCGTCGTCGGTGATTGGGTGCGATGTCGAAGCCGCCATTGAGCGAACGCTAAACGAGGCCGAGACGGTGGACGGCCGGCCTGGCGTCAGCGTCCTCATGTTCGCCTTCAACCGCGATGCTTTGCAGAAGGCCGTTGTCAGTCGCGTCGGCCAGTGCATCCTCACCTGCCCGACGACTGCGTGCTACAACGGTTTGGCGATCGTCAAGGACAAGACCATCAAGATCGGCGGGGCCTTGCGCTTCTTCGGCGATGGGCATCAATTCAGCAAGAAACTCGAAAGCCGACGCTACTGGCGCATCCCGGTCATGGATGGCGAGTTCACCTGCGAAGACGTATTCGGCACCGTCAAAGGCGTCGGCGGCGGCAACTTCCTCATCCTTGCGGCAAGTCAGGCAGAAGGGTTGGCAGCAGCGGAGTCAGCCGTCGCGGCGATTCGCAAAATCCCCGGCGTCATCCTGCCGTTCCCCGGCGGGATAGTGCGCTCCGGTAGCAAGGTGGGCAGCAAGTACAAGAAGCTCCGCGCCAGCACCAACGACGCCTACTGCCCCACCTTGCGCGGCGCCGTCAAGTCTGCCCTTCCCGACGGCGTCAATGCCGTCTACGAGCTCGTCCTCGACGGCCTCGATCAGGCTGCAGTCGAGGAAGCGACTCGCGTCGGCATCCGCGCTGCTTGCATTGCCGGCGTCCTCGGCATCACCGCGGGCAATTACGGCGGCAACCTCGGGCCCGTGCATCTCTACCTGCACAAATTGTTGGGTTAGCCGGACGCGCAAGCGACCTACCAACAATTCCGTCGCTTGCGCGTCCGGCTAACAAGCCGACCCAATCATTTCTCTTTCTTGATCTCCTTCCGCAGCAAATCCCGATGCACGCGCGCCACGTCCCACATGTAATGGCCGATACGGTGCTTCTCGGTCGCCAGGTCAAGATGCTCGAACGCTTTCTTCTTGTCGTTGAGCAGATCGAAGTAGATGCCGACGTAGAGATGCGCGTAGAAGAGCCGTTGGCTGAGCGGCCCGGGCTCCGGCTGGCCCGCCTTGCATGCCGCGAAGACGTCGTCGGGTTTCAGTTCCCCCTTGTAGAGATCGTAGACTTGCCGCATCGGCACGCGGCGGTCGTTGCCGATCTTGAGCATGTCCTTGCGGGCCTTCTCGATGCCGACCGAGCGCACCATGCACATGAAGCGCCAGACGGCGTTTTCGACGTCGTTGGAATCGAAGTCCTGATAGCCTTCGAACTGCTTGCGGCCATCGTCATGGCGGGCGGCGTAGTAGTAGGAGATACCGCGCTGCCAATGGCTGATCTTGGCTTCGGGCTTGAGCTCGATGTACTTGTCGAAATCGGCGATCGATTCCTTGATCTTGCCGGCCTTGAACTGAACCGAGCCGCGCTGCTGGTGGATGTTGGCGAGGGTCTTGTCGAGCGCGAGTATCTTTGTGTAATCGGCTGCGGCCTCGGCGTAGCGGTCAAGCCGTTCGTAAAGGCTGGCGCGATTGGCGAGAGCGGAAACGTTCGTGGGATCCGCCTCGACGGCCTTGGTCGCTTGTTTGAGGGCCTCCTCCGCCGGCTGCGCGATGGCGATGAGCGGGAGACAGAAAGTAGCAACGAATACGAGAGTAGATCTCATCGGTGTTTCTCCGAGCGGGGGTGGGATGGTTTCCTTTTTATGGAAGAGCGTTGAAACCAGAACGGCTGTTTTGCTATTGTCATGGCGTATCTTGAGCCGCGCTCACGAACCTGGGGAGACAACGATGCGTGCCGGCGCGGGAGAATTCGTAATGACTACGGAAGGATTTCTCGCTTTGCCTGGCAAAGACTTCGAGCGTTTGGTTGATCCGTGGGCAACTGCGGGAGAAACCCAGAACGTTACGCAATCGAGCGCACAGTGGGATCATGGCACACCTCGCCAAGTTTCTTACGAATTGGCTAGATGGATTACCGGTCGCGCAAGTCCTGGCGTGACGGTGGGTGCCTCGCCGACTTTACGGCGCCCGCTCCCCTTGTTTTCTTGCTGGCAACCTCCCTTGACTTGCGCCATGATATTCCCTTGTTGAGATTTCAGTAATCCCCTGACAACCTTCTCCCCTTCTGCGCTTCTTGACGGGGAAGCTTTCCCGACATGGACGAGCTTGGTCCTCCAATGCTGGATTGTATTTCTTGATATCTATGAATTTCACAGCGCGTTCTCGGCCATCGAAACCGCCACGTCCGCCAACGTCAAGGGGCACAAGTATCGCCAGAAGATGAAAGATGCGATCGAGGACGGTGAACGGCGCCGCAAGTACAGATGGATCGGGCGCATGTTCAAGGGCTTCGGCGGCGCCATCATGGGTCTCTTGTGGATCGGCATGATCTTCGCCATCGTCGGCGCGGCCGGATATTTCGGCTGGCTGTATTTTAATCCGTGAGCCCGCCCAGTTTACGTTTAGCGCCCGCGTGACGCCACGCGGGCGCTAAACGTAAACTACTTCCTTTCCAACAAATCCTTGAACGCCCGCCGATCGACGTGGTTCTTCATCAGGTGCGTATCCTCGTTGGCCCACCAAAGTTGCCCGGAGTGAGCCCAGCAGCCGTTGTCGGTTCCCTGGCGCGCAATCATCGGGATTGCGTCCTTGTCGCCCGTCTTGCCGCCGCGGACTTTCTTCCAGCCGCTCTTCAGGTCGCTGAAGAGATAGATCCCGAACTCTTTTTCATTGGCGTAAACCAGATCGAGCTTGCCGTCGCCGTTGAGGTCGAGAAAGCGTACGCCCTTGTCGCCTGATTTGCCTTTCGCAGTTGGGAAGTTGAACGGCAGCGTCTGCCAGTCCTTGCCAGGCTCATACGCGAAGACACCGGTGGAGCCGTCGATTTTCTCGCAGATGCCGTCGCCATCGAGATCGAGCAGCCGGTGGATCGGCACGGTCGTGTGCGGTCCGCGCTTGCCGACCTTGTCGTCGGCAATCCACTTCGTGCCGTTGAAATGATAAACCCCTTCGGTGTAACGATCGACATCCATCTTCCCCGGCAGGCGCTGATAGTGCGCGACCGACGCGTAGCCGCTCTTCTGCAAGACGCCGAAGTGAAACCCGCCGCCCAGGAGCGTGTTGAAGCCCAGACGGTCCGGCCCGGCGACCACCTTCCAGTGTGAGAATTCCGGATCCCAGAGATACGTCTTGCCATGGCCGGCACGCAGATCGACGATGTCGAGATACCCGTCATTGTTGACATCGAGCAGAAGCACGCTGTCGGCACAGCCGCGCCATTGATCGCCGTGGAACAGTGACTTTTGCAGCCGATCGTGCGCTTCCTTGAACGTCAGGAACTTCACCTTCTTGCCGTGCTTGGCGACCGCGTGGTCGATGAAGTCGATCACCTGCTCGGGCTTGATCCAGCCGTGCGGGTGAAAGACCATGTTGAAGACACCCTTCTTGATGACGGTGCAATCGAGGGCCGCCTTCCAGTCGCGCAAGGTGATCGGATTGTTCGGTTTCTGCAAGTGCTGCGCCTGCCAATCGCTCGGCGTCATGCACGGGAACTGCCAGCAGTATTTGCCGATGACGTAGGGATAGGGATAATTCTCAATCCAGTTGACGAAGTCGCGATCGCCGGGCAGATACTTCTTGAACCGCTCCTTGCCGTCCTCCAGCACCAGGTCCCTGGGCAACTCCGGATCGGCGGAGGTGAAGACCGTGAACACCGACGAATCGAGCGACAGGTAATTGACCTTGGCCGACGTCTTGTTGAAGATCTCGGCCCAGTGTCGCGGGCTGGGCGTGTTCATCGAGTCGCAGCACGGCATGCGAAAGCAGACCGGCTTGTTGCCGGGGATCTCGCGCATCAGATCGACGCAGCGATGGTACGTGTCGCTGGCCTTTTCGAAGCCGGGCCGAAAGTAGGGACACGGGTGATCGACGGTGTGCACCTCGAAGCTCAAGCCCTCCTTCAGCCAGGCTTGCAGTTGCGGATCCTTCGGATCGACATTGCAAGTCATGATGCTGACCGGCGCCCGCCCGTCGATCTTCTTCAAGCGATTGAGGATGGGTCGCAGGAAGGTCTCGTATTTCTTCGGATCGCGCATGTCATCGATGGCGAGGATGACGACGGCGTCCACGTCAGGCTCGCCGATCCACTGCGGCGTGATGAGCTTCGGGAACTTGGTATGCGGATAGTAGGGGTCGAGGTCGTCGAGATAGGCAAGGCGATTGCCGGGGGTGATCGTCGGGGGTTGAGCGAGGGCGGGGAGGGGGAGGAGGAGCAGGGCGAGGAGGGTGAGGATGCGCATGGAGAGGCCTCTTCGCTTTTCGTTTTCTATTACAAGTCAAGACACAATCGCAATGCGTCTTCGACCTTCTTCATATATAGGTCGGACAGTTCGCCAGCCGGCGGGTCATTGAAACGTGAGCGATCAAGAGATCGCATTTGGTAGCACAGAAAGACAGTTTCCAAAGGCAATCCGCTTTCTTGCAAAGGCACGCGAATATTGGAGGGGTATTCCCGTGTCACATTGCTGGCTTTTGTTCCGATGACGACGGTAACGACCAGTGGCTTCCGATTGAGATCGTCCGTTGAGATTACCAGTACGGGGCGAAGCCCAGCCTGCTCGTGCCCTTTCACAGGATCCAGGTTCACGAAGTAGATTTCGCCTCACAAAATGGCCATCACAATCCCTCCAAACCATCCCCGTCGGTCACGGAAAACTCCTCGGCGATTCGACGGTTCTCCGCTTGGATTTCGGGGTCGTTGGCCATTGCTTCCATCGAAGCCGCGAATACCTCCCGTTGCTGGGTTTTTCGCAGTTGCTTCGCGACGCGCTCGATTAGCCAGAGCTGCTCATCTTGCGAAAGTAGAGGCAGTTCTTTTTCGATGGACCGGAGGGAACTGGACATCATTGGATCACCTCTTCATTCTTGATGGGTGTATGATAACCGAAAGGCGTCACGAATGTAAATCGCCGCGCACGAGAAAATGCGCAGCGCCGGCGACGTAAATGTTTCTTGCGTTTCTTGACATGCGACCTCGGAACGGTTGCAATTGGGCTGACCGGCGTCGGTCAGGCTAATCAAACACTTCGGCGGAGGGTTTCCGTGGTGGTTGAACGGCGTCCCCTTCGGTGGAACTGGGTCTCGCTAGCCACGCCGTTCGTGGGCTTCTTTGCCTGCATTTTGGTGGATGGGGTCGGCGTATCGTTTGGTCTGTGGCCGCGCCCCGTCATTATGCCCAATACGGCCCCTGTCATTACGTTGGGCGTATTCGGCGTTTTTGGCCTCGTCGCAGCTTGCGTCGCACTACGCCGAAGGGAACGGCTCTGGGGACTCACCGCTATTGGAATCGTCCTGAACGCCCCTCTCGCCTTGATGTTACTTGTCTGCGGTTTAGCAATTCTTTATCATGGGTTGAGAGGGATTCTATAGGATAAACAACCTATATCGATCTCCGCCCCCCTTTTCGACCTGGGCGCAAACACGCCGGGACCGGTAGAATGCATATGAATCGAATCATCTGCCAGGAGGAAAGATCATGCCCGAGCAAATCCAGTACAAGCACCTGATGCCGAAGCGTGGCTCATCGTATCGGCAGCTTTACGTGGCGGGCCGCATTCGTGCGGAAGTGATCTATCGCGAGACCGTGGGGTTGGAGCCGCTCGCGCCGGAGCAGGTGGCGAGTGAATACAACATTCCCGTTGAAGCCGTCCACGAAGCGATCGATTACTGCATCCGCAACAAGGACCTGCTCGACGCGGAACGGGCCGAGGAGACGGCGCGCATCAAAGCGGCTGGCCGCGATCGCTGGCCGTACGCTCCCAAGGACTACAAATCGGACGCATGAATCTTTACGTCGATGACAATACGTGCAAGGCGCTCCTGGTGACGTTGTTGCGCAAAGCGGGCCATCAAGTGACCGTCCCTTCCAACGTCGGAACCGCGGGGGTATCCGATGCACGCCATTTTCTGTATGCCGTGACCAACGCCCTGCTTGTTCTCACCCAGGACCATAACGACTTTGAGGATCTCCACCTCGTTGTGCAAGCAACCCATGGCCAACATCCAGGCATCCTTGCCATCCGCTCGGACAACGACGCCAGCCGCGACATGAAAGACCGGGACATCGTGCGTGCCATCGGCAACCTGGAGCGGGCTGGCGTACCCGTGGCCGATGAATTCCACGTGCTGAATCATTGGCGCTGAGAAGGTGCTTGGGGACGAATCCTGACTATAACGGTCCACAACCTTCTAGATGGAGCACGAACCATGCCCGCCATCCCAATCGCCCACCCCGATGCCATCGGCCTCGACCCCGCCGCCCTGCGCCGCGCTGACGATCTGGTGCAAGGTTGGCTGCGCGAGGACCGCATCCCCGCCGCGGGCTGGACCGTTGGGCGGCGTGGTCGCATGATCGAGCCGCGCCTGGTCGGTCGGCAGCGCCCCGCCAAGGACGCGCCGGCACTGCGCAAGGATGCCCTCTTTCTGGTCGCGTCGATTACCAAGCCCGTGACGGCCACCGCAGTCATGATGTTGCTGGAGCGTGGCCGACTCGCGCTAGACGATCGCGTGGCCGATTACGTCCCCGCGTTCGCCGCCAACGGTAAGCGCGATGTCTTGATCCGCCACTTGTTGACGCACACCTCTGGCTTGCCCGACATGGTGCCGGCCAACGAAAAGCTGCGGCGGGCGCATCAGCCGCTTTCGGCGTTCGTGCGCGAAACGTGCCGACTGCCGTTGATGTTTCCGCCGGGGACGCGCGTTAACTATCAGAGCATGGGCATCTTGATGCTGGCCGAGATCGTGCATCAGGTGACCGGCGTCACGCTGCCGGATTTTCTCGCCAAGGAAGTCTTCGGCCCGCTCGACATGCTCGACACGTCGCTCGGCATCCAGGCGGCCGGGCGGCGTGAGCGCGTGGCTCATGTGCGCGTGCCTGCTGATCTGGAGAAAGCCGACTGGAACTGGAACACGCCCTACTGGCTTGGCCTCGGCGTACCGTGGGGCGGGTTGATTACGACGCCCGCCGACTTCGCCCGCTTCTGCCAGATGATGCTCGGCGGCGGCGCGTTAGGAAAAGTACGTATACTCAGCCCGGCGTCGGTGCGGGCGATGACGTCGAACCAGCTCGCCGCGATGCCGGCCGTCCCGGAGGAAGAGCGTCGCTGCCGCCCCTGGGGCTTGGGCTGGCGACTGAACTGGCCCGCCCATTCCGCCAACTTCGGCGACCTGCTCGGCCCGCGCACCTTCGGCCACTGGGGCTCGACCGGCACCCTGTGTTGGATCGACCCCAACACCGAGGCGTTTTTCATCCTGTTCACGACACAGCCGCAAGAACCGGAGGGCCGATTCCTCGCGCGTTTATCCAACGTGGTCTGCTCCGCATTGACGTAAAGGGAGCGCCCGTTAGGATGAATTACGCACCAATGCAATCGGCCGCGTGGTGGAATGGCAGACACTGGGGACTTAAAATCCCCT
>SHZY01000008.1 GCA_009692065.1 Gemmataceae bacterium | reverse complement strand
TGCCGAACAGTGGGACGCATCATTTTTTAGTTTTCCGAACGAACGGACATGGCCATGCCCCACCCCCCGCCGCCTGACTTGCCCGACTCGGCCCGCAACAAATGGGCGGAGCTCGTCGGCAACCTCGACGACGAGGACCTCGACGCCCTGGACCTGGACACCATCCGCGACTACTGCCTTGCCCATGCTGAGGAGCAAGCCGCCTTGAAGCTGTTGACGGATTGTCCGAATCCGTTCATCGTTGCCGGCGACGGCCAACCCTACATCAACCCCTTGCGGGCGATCATCAACCAGGCCCGCGCCCAGATGATGCGGCTACGTCGTGAGCTTCGCGGCAAGCTGCCGAGCACCGCGGCGACGATGGGCGAGCACAAGAGCCGGTTACTTGTGGAAATCCAACGGCGACACCTTGAGCTTGCCGACATCAGCCCCTCCTACTGGGCCCAGGCCGAATGGGAAGCCGAGATCGAGCACGGCCCGCTATTCTCCGCCGCGCGCTGGTTCGATTGCCAAGGCAACGACACCGAGCGGATGCGCTGGACTCGCTGCATGGATTCGCTGATCGGCGATGAACTTGTCGTCACGAGCCGCGAAGAGGGTGCCAAGTGGTTCAACGTGAAGCTCACACCGGAAGGCGAGGAGGCCATCGAAGGCCAGTAGACAGCTGCCGAACGCCCCCAGCGAAGCCCCAGGCCGACGGCAAGGGCATCGCGGCATGATCCGGGCATGAAGGCACCTCGACGCCGAGCACCTCGACGGTAACGCTGACACCCGTTTGACACCCGCAAGCAAGGTTTGATAGGGGCGAATCGGGTGTCAGAAATGCAAAAAACCCTGGATTTTCAGGGTTCTAGGTTTTTTTTCTTTTAGAAATCCGCTGCTCTATCCATCTGAGCTACGAGGGCATGTCTCACTTCATTTTGGTCAAATCGCGTGTCAGGAACAAGACGCGTTTTGGCGTTCCTGGGTTCAGCCGAACATCTGCTTGCGTTGCCGCGGGTTTCTGCGATAATGCCCGCATTCCGTGGGACAGGATTCCAATCCTGTCGTTGCTAGACAGGATTGGAATCCTATCCCACGGTAACAGGAGAACTTCATGTCACGCCGCATCCATCGTCGGAAGTTTCTGCAAGCGTCGGCTGCTGTCGGCGCCGGCGCGTTCTTCGTTAACCCGACGGCCGCAGCGGAGATTCAGCCGGGCGCCAACGAACGCATCCGCATCGGCATCGTCGGCGTGTCGGGGAAGGGGGGCAGCAATCTCGGCGAGATCGTCAACACGAATCTGGCCGAAGTTGTCGCCCTGTGCGATGTCGATGCCAGCCGGGCGGCGCCGGTGCGCCAGCGATTTCCGAATGCACGCTTTTACGAAGACTATCGCCGCTTGGTGGAGCACAAGGATTTGCATGCAGTCGTGGTCTCGACGCCGGACCACCATCATGCCTTCGCCGCCCTGGCAGCGATGCGGGCGCGCAAGCACGTTTACTGCGAGAAGCCGCTCGCCCATTCAGTTCAGGAAGTCCGCCTGATGATGGAGACGGCGGCGCGCGAGAAAGTCGTCACGCAGATGGGAACGCAGATTCACGCCGGAGACAACTATCGCCGCGTCGTCGAGATCGTTCAAGCCGGGTCGCTCGGGGCCGTCCGCCGCGTCAAGGTGTGGTGTGCGACCCAAGTGCAGCCAGGCTTCCGCGTCAAGGAACGCGAGCCGGTGCCGAAGGGGCTTAACTACGAACTTTGGCTCGGGCCCGCGCCGGAACGCAATTATCCGGCGTTTCGCACCGGCAACAGCACGTCGGTCCATTTTCATTGGCGCTGGTGGTGGGACTTCGGCGGCGGCGTCCTCGCCGACATGGCGTGCCACTTCATGGACCTGCCCCACTGGGCTCTTAATCTGCGCCATCCGACCACAGTGGCCGCGGTCGGCAGAGTCACCTACAAGGGCGACAACGAGATGCCTGACAAGATGCAGGTCGATTACGAATACCCCGCCCGCGGCAATCTACCGCCGGTCCATCTAACGTGGTATCACGGCGTCAACGGCCCCGATATCGAGGGCAAGGTGACATACGATGGCTACTCCTCCGGCGTCATCTTCGAGGGGGCGAACGGCAGCCTGCTTGCCAACTATGGAGCCCATCGATTCCTGCGAGAGCCTCAAGGCTTCGAACGGCCCAAGCAAACCATTGCCCGCTCCGTTGGCCATCACCGTGAATGGTTGCAAGCCATCCGCACCGGCGGCGCGACCACTTGCAACTTCGACTACTCGGGCGCGCTGGCCGAAACGGTGCTGCTCGGCAACGTCGCCTACCGCGCCGGCGGCAAGCTGACGTACGATGGCCGCACCGGACGCGTCACCGGCAATGCGAACGCGGAACGCTATCTGCGTCGCGAATACCGCAAAGGCTGGACATTGTAGCGCGGGTTTTTGTTTGCCGCTTGCGTTTAGCGTTCGCGAGGCGCCTTGCGAACGCTAAACCGCAAGCTGCGATAAAGGAGTAACCATGAGACTGACGAATTTGGTAACCAACACACTGCTGTTCGGTGCCGCCCATGTCAGCGCCCAGGATTGGCCCCAATGGCGCGGCCCGAACCGCGACAACAAGGTCGTCGGCTTCAGCGAGCCCAAGACCTGGCCCAAGGCATTGACGAAAAAGTGGCAGGTCATCGTCGGAGTCGGCGAGGCGTCGCCAGTCCTGGTCGGCGACAAGCTTTACGTCATTGGCCGGCAGGGGACCGATGAGGTCACGCTGTGCCTCGATGCCGCCACCGGCAAGGAGGTCTGGAAAGAAAAGGATGCCGCCAAGTTTGCTGCGCGGGGCGACGCCGGCTACCCGGGGCCACGCAGCACTCCGGCTGTCAGCGACGGCAAGATCTGCACGCTCGGCGTCAACGGCCTCGTTATCTGCCGCGACGCCGCAAAAGGCAAGGAACTCTGGCGGCAAGACAAGGGCTTCCCCCAGTTCCACACCTCCACCTCGCCGATCATCGCCGACGGCCTATGCTTCGTCCTCGCCGGCGCCCTCACCGCATTCGATCTCGCCGACGGCAAACCCAAGTGGACCAGCAGCAGCGTCAAGGCCGGCTACGGCTCTCCCGTCTTCATGACCGCCGACGGCGTCAAGCAGATCGTCACCCCCTGTGCCGACGCTCTCGTCGGCGTCGATGTCAAGATCGGCAAGGTGCTCTGGGATGTCAAGATCGGCACCGCCTGGCAGAACAACTACAGCACGCCGATCGTCGATGGCAACAGGGTGTACTACTCCATCACCCCCGCGGGCAAGTTTGGCAAAGGCGGAGCCGGCGCCGCCTCCGGGTTTATCGCCCTGGAGATCGCCAAGAAGGGGGATGCGTTCACCGCCAAAGAGATTTGGAAAGCCGACCCCGCCGCCGGTTATCACACCCCCATCCTTGTCGATGGCCGCATCTACGGTGTCTCAAGCGCCGGCAAGAGCTTTTTCTGCCTCGACGCCAAGGCCGGCAAGCAACTCTGGGCCGACAAGGTCAACCACGGCCAGTGCGGTTCGATCCTTAACGCCGGCTCGGTCCTCCTCTCGCTCAACGCCGACAAGGATCTGATCGTCTTTCGGCCCAGCGCCAAGGCCTACGAGGAAGTGGCGAAATATCGCGTCTCCGAATCCGAAACGTGGTGCGTCCCCATCATCGCCGGCCAACGGATCTACGTGAAGGACAAGGGAGGTTCGCTAACGTTGTGGACGATTGAGTGAATTACCAGCCAGGGGACCAACTCGCCAAAGGCGAGCGGCTACACGGGAAGCTATTTTCCGTGCGTTTCTAAATCCCCTTCCCCAGCGCCTTGTCCGCAATATCCTTGCGATAAAACGCCCCCGGAAAGCTGATCTTGGCGACGGCCTCATACGCGCGAGCTTTCGCCATTGCCAGGGTATCGCCCAGTGCCGTCACGCCCAACACGCGGCCGCCGTCGGTGACGACCATGCCGCCTGGTTCGAGCTTGGTGCCAGCGTGGAAAACCTTGACGTCGGGGACCAGGGCGGCTTCGTCGAGGCCCTGAATCATCTTGCCCGTGGTGAAGGGGCCGGGATAGCCGCCGCTGGCGATGACGACGCAGACGGCGGGGCGAGGGTCCCACTCCAGGCGGTCTTCTGAAAAGTCGCCGAGCCGATCATCGACGACGGCTTCGAGCAACTCGCACAGGTCGGTCTTGAGGCGCATCAAGACGGGCTGCGTTTCCGGATCGCCGAGTCGGCAGTTGTATTCGAGGATGCGCGTCCCCTGATTGGTGACGATGACGCCGGCGTAGAGGATGCCGCGGAACGGCGTGCGTGCGCGCTTCATGGCGTGGACCGTGGGGATCAGCGCGTTGGTCTCGATCTCGCTCATCAATTCATGCGTGCCCAAGGGGGCAGGGGAGTACGCGCCCATGCCGCCGGTGTTGGGGCCGGTGTCGCCGTCGAAGGCACGTTTGTGATCTTGCGATGGAGCCAGCGAGATGATGGTGCGGCCGGCGACGAGGGCCATCACGCTCAACTCCTCGCCTTCAACCCGTTTCTCGACGACGACCTGTCTGCCCGCGGCTCGGCCGAACTCCTCGCGCACCATGATGGTGTTGACGGCGGCGATGGCTTCCTCCGTGGTGGTGCAAACGATAACGCCCTTACCCGCGGCGAGGCCATCCGCCTTGACGACGACGGGATACTCGCGCGTCTCGATGTATTTGCGGGCGGGTTCGGGGTGATCGAAGACACGAAACTCGGCCGTCGGCACGTCGGCGTGGCGCATCAGCTTTTTCGAGTAGACCTTGCTGGCCTCGATCTGTGCCGCGGCTTTCGACGGGCCGAAGATGCGCAGGCCCTCCGCTTGGAAGGCATCGACGATGCCGTTGGCAAGCGGGTCCTCGGGGCCGACGACGGTGAGGCCGATGTTTTCCTTCTTGGCGAAGCGGAGAAGATAGACGAAATCGTTGACGTCGATCGGCACGTTGACGCCGTCGAGCGCGGTGCCGGCGTTGCCCGGGGCGCAGAAGACCTGCTCGACGCGCGGCGACTGCGCCAGCTTCCAGACCAGGGCGTGCTCGCGGCCGCCTTTGCCGATGACAAGGACTTTCATGCGTGGGTTCCGCCCGGGAAGGGGTTCAATCCGATTTGAGTATTATATGATGGGCGCCGAGGACATGGAACGGGCCGCTCTTCGTTTAGCGCCCGCTGCGAAGCCGCGGAATCTTCATTGCGGGCCCTAAACGAAGATTGGACTACTTCTTTACATGCGCATAATCAACGAACCCGATCATCATCTCGTTCCAGGTTTGTTCACCCCAGAAGACGAACGTGTTGGGATTCGGATTGTTCGGGTTCTTCGTCGAGTTATCGAAGTGAGCCGTGCACTCGATCCGTGTACCCGCGGGCAGACGCAATGGCTTCTCCAGGAGGTAGTTCGACTGCCAACCGAAATCGTAGCGTGGCACCGAGAGCAGCGTTTCACGTTTGTTATTGGGATAGACGACGTCAAACTGGAAGTCCTTGCCGCGCAGGTGCATGTGCGGGAACATGCTGTACAGGATGACGTCCTTGTCGAAAGTCGTCTTGCTCGTGACCTTGTGATTGCCGGCGTTGGCCGGGATCAAGAAGGATTGCTGGGCGATGGCGCGGGTCTTGATTTCGTCGGCGGGCGATTCCTTCGCAAAAACGAGGCCGAGGGAAGACTTGTCGGTCTGCTCGGTGCCGACCGGCGTGTAGTGCATCTGGAAGGCGAGCGTGGCGCCTTTGGGCAGTTTCTTGGCGGCGCCGGTGGCGAAGACGGAGCCGAGGTCGCCCGGCGCGTACGCAACGAGGAGCCCGCTACCGATGCCGTCGCCGGGGCTTTTTTCACGTTGAGTCCCCTTGGCCATGTACACGATGATGTGGTGGACTACGGCGTAATTTCCGGGTCGAGCTTCGACGGCCTGGATCCACTTGTCCTCGTCGAAATTGGTTTTCACGAGAACGTACTTGTAGGGGATGCTGTTGCGCGTCGCCTTGGCGGGCACATGGATTGCGTCCTTGAACGTGAAGATGGCATCAGGCTTGCCGATGGTCCAGCCATCGGAGAATTTCTTCGCCGGCGGCAAATCGGCGACGTTTCCCTCGGGACAGCCGGCATCGATCCACGTTGTCAGTTTCTTCCGCTCGTCATCCAAGAGCCGGCGATTGTTCTTGAACTTGCTATGCTTCGGATCGGCATGCCAGGGCGGCATGCGGCCATCCGACACGACCTCGTGGATCATCTGCGACCAGGCCGACGCATCGTCATAGCTCAAGAGCGGCATCGGCCCGATCTGGCCGGGGCGATGGCATTCCTGGCAGTTTTTTTGCAGGATGCGCGAAATGTCCTTCGTGTAAGTGACATCGGCCTTGGTGGGTTTTGCCGTCGGCAGCTTGGTGATGAAGCATCCCTCGGCCGCCGTCTTTTTGTTCGACACTTCCTTGCCTGCCAGCACCTCGTCGAGTGCGTCGGCCAGATCGCGCCGCGTCGGTTTGGCGCGGTCGTAGCCGATGCCGTACTGATCGTCGATGCGCCCCTCGTAACGGATGGCATGCTTGTCGTCGAGCAGAAATGCGATCGGATGCCGGGCAGCTCCGAAGCGATTGGCGACCAATTGCATTTCGTCACGCAGGACCGGAAACGTCAGGCCGAATTTCTTCGCGTGGGCCTTGATCGCGTCCAATGTGTCGTGCTCGTTGGCATTGATGGCGACGAACTGCACCCCTTTGTCGCCGTACGCTTTCACCAACTCGACGAGCCGAGGCATGTACGCGTTGTTCACCGGACATTGCGTGCCGATGAACACGACGACGACGGCTTTCTTGTCCTTGCAGTCGTCAAGCGACCATGCCTTGCCGTCGATTGCATTCAGCTTGAATTTGACGACCGTCGGACTGGCGTGGAGCGTTGTCGGAATCAACAGGGCGGCAATGAGCGCGAGACGTTGCATGGAGCGGTCCTCGATTACGTTGCGGAGATCTACGGCAATTATACCAGGAAAACTGAGCCGCGGTTTCGCGGATTCTTCGCCCCTCTCCCCTTCGGGGGAGAGGGGCGGCTATCGTTCGGCCTTGCCCATGAATCCTAGCCGATACAATGAACCTCATGACGACGTTGACGCATCTCGATCGGCTGGAGGCCGAAAGCATCCACATCCTGCGCGAGGTGGTCGCGGAATGTGAAAATCCCGTGATGCTGTATTCGATCGGCAAGGACAGCGCCGTGATGCTGCATCTGGCCATGAAGGCTTTCTACCCGTCGAAGCCCCCCTTTCCGCTGATGCACATCGATACTACCTGGAAATTCCAGGATATGTACGCCTTTCGCGCGAAGATGGTGAATTCGCTCGGCTTGGAACTCTTGACCTACACCAACCCCGAGGGGCTTGCGGCCGGCATCAATCCGTTCACGCATGGGTCGGCGGTGCATACCGATGTCATGAAGACCCAGGCGCTGCGGCAAGCGCTTGACAAATATCGCTTCGATGCAGCCTTCGGCGGCGCGCGCCGCGACGAGGAGAAAAGCCGGGCCAAGGAGCGCATCTTTTCGTTTCGCTCGGAACAGCACCGCTGGGACCCGAAACAGCAGCGGCCCGAATTGTGGCGGCTCTATAACACGCGCCATCGCAAGGGCGAATGCTTGCGCGTCTTCCCGCTGTCGAACTGGACCGAACTCGACACCTGGCAATACATCCACCTGCAAAAGATCCCGATTGTGCCGCTCTACTATGCCAAGGAACGGCCCGTGGTGGACCGCGACGGCACGCTGATCATGGTCGATGACGAGCGCATGCCGCTCCGCCCCGGCGAGAAGCCGATGCTGAAGAAAGTCCGCTTCCGCACGCTCGGTTGCTATCCCTTGACTGGCGCCATCGAAAGCGAAGCCGACACGTTGCCTGCCATCATTCAGGAGATGTTGCTGACGAAGACGTCGGAACGGCAAGGGCGCGTCATCGACCACGATGCGGCGGCGTCAATGGAGAAGAAGAAGCAGGAAGGGTATTTCTGATCGCCGTTTGGGGCGCGGATTCGGATAGAATGCCCATGGCCTTTTTGCGAGGAAATCTCATGGTTGCTGTAATCGAACGACCCCCCGAACACATGGTTCTCCGAAATATCAGATGGACGGCATTCGAGCGCATCCTCGACGACATTGGAGAGACGCACCATCGAGTTACGTACCAAGACGGAGATCTTGAATTCATGACCATTCCTTTCGAGCACGAGCACTACGGCGAGTGGATGGCCAAGTTGCTCTCTTTTTTTTCGTTCGCAATGAAGATTCGCCTGTGCAGCGGTGGTTCGACAACCCTGAAATTGGCGCTGGAAAAGGTAGGCCTTGAGCCAGACCGGTGTTACTGGATCAAGCATGAAAAAAGCATGCGCAGCAAGAAAAAATGGGACGCGCTCACCGATCCGCCGCCCGATCTCGCCATCGAGATTGATATCAGCAGCAGCTGGCTGAACAGGCTGGGGATCTATGCGGCGCTCAAGGTCCCCGAAGTCTGGCGCTTCGATGGCGAAACGCTCAAGGTGCTCATCCTCGGCGCCAACGGCAAATACAAGGAGCGAGCCAAGAGCATGGCCTTTCCGTCGTTGCCAATGGATGGCTTTGTCCGCCACGTGAGGAAACTCGGCAGTGCCGACGAGCTCAGCTTGCTTGAGGAATTTACGGAATGGCTGCAGTCGGATGTTGTCGGGAAGAAGGCGGGGGCGGAGCGGAAGAATGGGCGGCGGTGAGGCCAATAGGGAAAACACAAATGACAGCGGCTGATTTGACGGAGATTTTCACGCCTTCGGGTTTCAAAATAGGGTTGGAAGAAATTAGCTCCTACCTCGCAAGCATCATGCAGGAAGACCCAATCGTGCATTTGTTGGCGAAATGCCTTTGGAGACAGAAGCACTTGTACGCACTGGACAGAATCAACAAGCACGACCTGGCGATCTGGACTCCATCGCACTCAACCAGGGAGAAACAGATCAACCTCGAATTCAAGTTCAACTATGAGACGTTAGAATCCAGGCTCAAGAAAGAACTAGAAAAATTGGAAAGGACTTCCGACAAGAACATTCGACGGCTGATGGAAAAAGGAAGTGGTTGGGACATCGTGCCTAGGATCTGGAAGGACGTTTGGAAAAAAAAGCCTAACCTCTTCGTCTGGATCATCTGTTCGCGAGACCTAGCCGCGCTGGATGACAGTGATATCGAAAGATATGTCAACTGGTGGAAACCATTGAGAAAATATCGGCTAACACACGCCTGCAAGACGGACCGCAATTTTCTGAAGCCCGTCGATCGTTTTCTTGAGATTCTCCAGAAGGAATTAGATTTCACTGTAGACACCGTCGAGATCGAGACGAACGGCCATTTTCCCTCAACCTATCATTTCAGAATATGCGAGTTTGCCGCACCCAAAGGCTCGGCAGGAGCCTCGCCCTCCCGATCACGGCCAGGAATTTGAATTATGGCACACATCTCCGACCTCATCGCCACCGACATCGACCAGTACCTCAAGTCGCACGAGCACAAGTCCCTCTTGCGCTTCATCACCTGCGGCAGCGTCGATGACGGCAAAAGCACGCTGATCGGCCGGCTGCTCTACGATTCGAAGATGATCTTCGAAGACCAGTTGGCGGCGATTGAAGCCGACTCGAAGAAGATGGGCACGCAGGGCGGCAAACTCGATCTTGCCTTACTGGTGGATGGCCTTGCCGCCGAGCGCGAGCAGGGGATCACCATCGATGTCGCCTACCGCTTTTTTTCGACTGACAAGCGAAAATTCATCGTCGCCGACACGCCGGGCCATGAGCAATACACGCGCAACATGGTGACCGGCGCCTCGACTGCATCCTTGGCCATCATCCTGATTGACGCCAACAAGGGGGTGTTGACGCAGACGCGCCGGCACAGTTACCTCGTCTCGCTGATTGGCATTCGGCATATCGTCTTGGCCATCAACAAGATGGACATGGTCGGCTTTTCCCGTGACATCTTCGAAACCATCCTGCAAGACTACCGCGAATTCGCCGAGCAGATTGGCTTGACCTCCATCGTTGCCATTCCGATCTCGGCATTGAACGGCGAGAACATCACCGAGCCGTCCGCGAAAACGCCGTGGTACACCGGCCCGACGCTGATGAGTCATCTGGAAACGGTGCAGATCGACGATCACAGTCAAGCCGCGCCGTTTCGCCTGCCGGTTCAGTGGGTCAATCGGCCGAACCAAAGCTTCCGCGGCTTCTCCGGCGTCATCGCGAGCGGGACCGTCCATCCAGGCGATCGCCTACGGGTGCTTCCCTCCGGCAAGGAGAGCAAGGTTGCACGCATTGTGACCATCGATGGCGATCTGCAAGAGGCAGTCGCGGAACAGTCCGTCACCATCGTGCTGGAAGACGAGATCGACATCAGCCGCGGCAATGTGCTGGCCCGCGTCGATGCGCTGCCGAGCGTGGCCGACCAGTTCAAGGTGACGATCATCTGGATGGCCGAGGAGGCGATGTTGCCCGGCAGACAATACTGGGTCAAGGTCGGCACGAAGCTCGCCCTGGCGACCGTCACCGACGTCAAGCACAAGATCAACGTCAACACCCTGGAAAAGCTGGCGGCGAAAACGCTGGAGCTCAACGAGATCGGCGTCTGCAACCTGAGCCTCGACCAGCCAATTGCCTTTGATCCCTACGTTGAGAACCGCGACACCGGCGGTTTCATCTTGATCGATCGCTTGACCAATGGCACCGTCGGCGCGGGCCTGATTCATTTCGCGCTCCGCCGCGCCGAAAACATTCATTGGCAGGCGATCGAAGTCAACAAGGGCGCCCATGCCGCGATCAAGAACCAGAAGGCGTGCATCCTGTGGTTCACCGGATTGTCCGGGTCGGGCAAGTCAACCATCGCCAACCTGGTGGAGAAACGCCTCTATTCGCTGGGCCATCACACCTTCCTGCTCGATGGCGACAACGTGCGGCACGGCCTCAACCGCGATCTGGGCTTCACCGATGCCGACCGCGTGGAGAACATCCGCCGCGTCGCCGAGGTCGCGAAGTTGATGGTCGAAGCCGGCTTGATCACGCTGGTCTCGTTCATCTCGCCGTTCCGCACCGAACGCCGCATGGCGCGCGGACTTGTGGAGCAGGGAGAATTCGTCGAAGTGTTCGTCAACACACCGCTGGCCGTGGCCGAGGCACGCGATCCCAAGGGCTTGTACAAAAAGGCCCGCGCCGGCGAAATCAAGCACTTCACCGGCATCGATTCGGAATATGAGCCATCGGAGAATCCCGAGATCATGATCGACACGACCCTGGATTCCGTGGAAGCCGCGGCCGACCGGATCGTCCGCTATCTTGCGCAGAAGGGGAGCGTGCGGGAGGTGGGCGTGGATTTTTCGATTTGATATAGCCCGCCGTTTACGGCGGGTTCGCACCTTGCGATCTAGATCATTTCTTCGCCCCGCACTCCGCCGCCTCCAGCACCGCGCGGATGATCTTGTCATACCCGGTGCAGCGGCACAGGTTGCCGGCGAGAAAGTGGCGGGCTTCGTGCTCGGTGGGGTGCGGATTCTTGTCCAAGAGCGCCTTGGCGGCGACGATGAAGCCGGGGGTGCAGATGCCGCACTGGAGGGCGGCGCCTTCGAGGAAGCACTGCTGAATCGGGTGCAAGCCGTTCTTGCTGGAGATGCCTTCGATGGTGGTGACGCTCTTGCCCTCGACCTCGGCGGCCATCACCAGGCAACTGTTGACGAGCCGGCCATCCAAAAGGACGTTGCACGCGCCGCAGTTGCCGTTGTTGCAGCCTTCCTTGGCGCCGGTCAACTTTAGCTCGTCGCGCAGGGCTTCGAGCAAGCTATTGCGCGGCTCGCACAGGAACTCGGCGGATTGGCCGTTGATGGAGCAGATGATGTGGAGTTTCTTGGTCACGGTTGGTTTTCTCCTTCTTCGTTTAGCGCCCGCTTGGCGCCACGCCGGTGCTAAACGAAGAGTCGGTTATTATCAAGATTTCGCGCGTTCGATGGCGATGGCGAGCGCACGCTTCACCAGCACGCCCACTAGATGCCGGCGGTAATCGGCGTCGCCGCGCATGTCGCTGATCGGCTTGGCGGCGGCTTGTGCCAGCGCGGCGGCCTTGGCAATCGAGGCGTCGTCGAGCGAGGTGCCGACCAGGGCGGCGCCGGCTTCCGCCACCAGCAGCGGCGTCGGCGCGACGGCCGCGAGCGCGATGCGCGCTGCGGTGCATTTCGACTTCGCCGCATCGAACTGTATTGATACTCCGGCCCCGACGACCGCGATGTCCATTTCGTTGCGCGGGATGAAGCGCAAGTAGGCCGCGCCCGATTGCTTCTTCGGGGCCTGGATTCGGAAGCGGATCAGGAATTCGCCGCGCTGCAGCACCGTCTTGCCCGGCGCGGTGCAGAACTGCTCGACCGGCACGCTTCGCGTTCCCTTGGAACCGGCAATGTCACAAACGGCTTCCATGGCGATCAGCACCGGGATGCCGTCGGCCGCCGGCGAACCGTTGCAAAGATTGCCGCCCAGGCTCGCCCGGCTCTGGATCTGAATGCCGCCGATGAGACTGACGGCGTCGATCAGCCCGGGGTACGCTTTGGCAATCGCCTTGTTCTCGTAGATCAAGCAGCACGGCACCGCGGCGCCGATGACGAGGCCCTTGGTGGGATCGCACGTCAACTCGTTGACCTCAGTGATGTGCTTGATATCGACGAGCGCGTCAATGTCGCGCCGGCCCTCGCGGACCTGAACGATTATATCGGTGCCGCCCGCGAGAATGCGAGCGCGATCACCCTTATCGTTGAGGAGGGCGGCCGCGTCGGCGATGGTTTTCGGGGCGGCGTAGGTGATGTCTTTCATGGAGGATATTACCTTATGTCCCAAGCCCGCAGATGAGCGCAGCGATTCTGCGGGGTCCGACCCCCGGGAATCGCTGCGCTCATCCTGGGGCGTGCAATACTCAATCCCTCAGCTTGAAGCTCACGTACTTCGTCTCCAGATACGCCTCCAGCCCCTCGTGCCCCAGCTCGCGGCCATAGCCCGATTCCTTCATGCCGCCGAACGGGCACTGCGGCGAGGCGGGGACCGGATCGTTGATGCCGATGATGCCGGCTTCGAGGCCCTCGGCCATCTTCCAGGCAATCGTCAGATCGTTCGTGAAGCAATACGCGGCCAGGCCATACTTCGTGTTATTGGCGGCCTTGATGACGTCGTCGAGGTTCTTGAAGTCCAAGAGCGGCATCACCGGCGCAAACGGCTCCTCGGTCATGATGCGGGCGTTCATCGGCATGTTCGAAAGGATCGTCGGTTCGAAGAAGTAACCCTTGGCGAATTTGTCGGAGCGTTTGCCGCCAGTTAGAAGTTTGGCGCCGCACTTCTTGGCGTCCTCGATCAGGCTGATGGTGCCGTCCATGGCGTGTTTCTCGAACATCGGGCCGATCTCGATGCCGGCGTCAAGGCCATTGCCGACCTTGAGTTGTTTGGTGAACTCGACCGCCGCTTCGGTGAATTTCTTCTGCACGTCCTGATGCACATAGAAGCGGCTCGGGGCGATGCACACCTGGCCGTTGTTGCGAAACTTGCCCATGACAGCCAGCTTGGCGCCGACTTCTGGGTCAGCATCTGGAAAAACGATGAACGGGGCGTGCCCGCCGAGTTCCAGGCTGATGCGTTTGACCTGATCGGCAGCGCCACGCATCAGTTGCTTGCCGACTTCGGTGGAGCCGGTGAAGCTGATCTTGCGCACGATCGGGTTTTCGAGGAACTCGTCAGCTACTTCCTGGGCGGGGCCCATGACGAGATTGGCGACGCCGGCCGGCAAGCCAGCATCGATCATGCATTCGAAGACCTGCACCAGGCTCAACGGCGTTTGCGTCGCCGGCTTGCACACGATGGTGCAGCCGGCGGCCAGTGCCGGCGCGATCTTGCGAGATTGCAGCGTGATCGGAAAGTTCCACGGGCTGATCGCGCCGACGACGCCGACCGGATGCTTGAGCGTGACATGCCGTTTGCCCGGCGCGGAGTTCGGAATGAGCTGGCCATAGGCGCGCTTACCTTCTTCCGCGAACCATTCGAAGGTGTCGGCGGAGTGCAGGATCTCGGCTTTCGCCTCGGCCAGGGGTTTGCCCTGTTCCATCGTAAGCGTCTTGGCGATGGCGTCGGCTCGTTCGCGCATCAGGTCGGCGGTTTTCTTCAAAACCTTGGCCCGGTCGTACGGCGTCAGCTTCATCCAGGCGGGCATGACCTTGCCGGCGGCCTCGATGGCGCGTTTGACATCGGCCCGGCTGCCGAGCGCCATCTCGACGATAACGTCCTCGGTCGCCGGATTGATGACGCCGACGGTCTTACCGTCCTGGGCGGCACACCATTGGCCATCGATGTACATTTTCTTGGAAGTCGCCGTCGCGGCAGCGGTAGCCATGGAATGCTCCTGCGGAGGTTGGATGAAGGTCGCGGATTATTGTAAGGTCACGAGGCGTGATGACGAGAGGTGTATCGATCTTGTTTAGCCGGCGAGCTTGCTTGCGGGGCGGGGTTGCTTCCCGATTTCGCCGCTTGCGGCGTAGCATTCGCAAGTGGGCGAGTGAACGCTACGCCGCAAGCGGCGATTCATGGCAGCGGTCCTAACGGCGGCACACTGGGGCGATGCAGCCTGGTCTGCCAGCGCTTGCCGGCTGTGTTCCACGATTCGCCTCGAATCGTATTCCCTTCGATGGTGCCGCGAAATTCGCGATAGCGTTTGTTGAACTCGAAGTAGACGGTGTTGCCTTCCTGCTTCCAGGTGCCGAAGGGTTTTTGAGCAATGCCGTAGGAAAGCCCGCCATTGCTATGAAAGAAGATGTTGCGATCGGCGGGCTCGATGCCAGCCCAGGCTGTGTCGCGCAGTTCGATGAAGGCCTGTGGCGGCTTGGGCGGATCGGGCGGTTCATAGGGCAGGCGGGCGGGTATGGCCTGGGCGATGCCCATTGCCACGGCGAGACATGCGAACGAGTAAGCGAAGGTGCGCAACATGTCGCGATCTCCGGCCCACGGTCATTTCACGCCCACCATAGTTCGTTGCATGGTCACGTTGGTCTTGGCTCCGGTAACAACCATGGTCTGTTCGCCGACGATGGTGTTCGGGTCTTTGAGGACGCCGCGGAACTCCAGGGTCTTCTTGGCCTTGATGCCGATGTGGTGCTCGAAGTAGATCGTATTCCCTTCAAGACGCCAGGCGCCGCGGTTCTTGAAAATCGTCACCGTGGCCGTCTTGTAACTGAGCGTGCCGTCGGCTTCGAAGATGTAGGTGCGGTTGGCGGCGGCGTACTTGCCGAGCCAGGCGCTGCCGGCGAGGTTGACGACGACAGGGGCCAGCGGCTTCGGCGGATCGGGCGGCTCATAGAGAGGCCGAGCAGGGTGCGCCGCGACAGTGATGCCAACCATGAGGCTGAACAGGAATAGCGAGCAAAGGAAAAACCGGTTCACGGAGCAGCCTCCACTACTTTTCGACTTCAATCCAGGCGAAAACTACGCGATCATCGGGGCGATGGCACGCGATTCAACAGGATCTGCCAGCGCAGGCCGGCCACGTTCCAACCCTGACCCTGGATCGTGTTGCCCTGGATGACGCCCTGAAACTCAGCATACTTCTTGTTCGTTTCGTAGTAAAGCGAATTGCCTTCGGCCCGCCACGTGCCGATATGGTAGCTCGCTCCGCCATAGCTGTAGTTGAACGTGCCGTCCGGTTCGAAGAGCACGGTCCAGTTGGCTTTGACGGCGTCATTGTATCCACTCCAGGTCGTGCCGCGCAAATCAATGGCTGTCGGCGGCGGCTCGTAGGGAAGCCGGGCGGGGATGGCGTGCGCGGCGCCAAGCGTTAAAACGAAACATGCCAGCACACAGGTAAGCAGCCGTTTCATGGTGCTGCCTCGATGAAGCCGCGTCAGGGTTGTTTCGGCCGAGCCGTATGACGCAAATACGTCTTGTAGTTCGATCCGCTGTTGTTGAAGGTCGATCCTTCAATGACCTGGCCGTCGGTGGTGCCGCGGAATTCCAGGGTCTTCTTGTTAAATTCAAAATAGAGATGGTTGCCCTCCAGCTTCCACGTGCCGGTGGAACCTGCCTTCTTGACGTCCAGCTGGCCGTAGCCCCAGTTGATGGTTCCTTGCTCCTCGAAGATCATCCAGAAGTTGTCCGCGTAACATTTGCCGAACCAATACGTGCCCGCCATGGTAAATGGCGGCGCGGCCTTTGGCGGGTCGGGCGGCTCATACAGCGGCCGAGCGGGGTGCGCCGCGGCAGCGATGCCGAACGCGAATCCGCACAGGATCGAAATAGCGAACGTCCGCTTCATGATGCCGACTCCGCGGGTCGAAACCAGTGGGGCAGGGCGGTGGCCAATTCCTCTACGAACTTGCTGCGTGGCCAAACGACGTCGAAACCGGCGTCCCTCGCTTTTTTCAAGGTCGCCGCATCGACGTGCGAACCATAGCCGACGAGGTTCGGCTTCGGTTCCAAACCTGCCGCAGTCAGCACGATTTCTGCCACCAGCACCCCGTCCAAATTCAGATCCACGATAACACAACTCGGCGGCGATTGTACCAAAAAATGCACTAAGTCGCGCAGGGTTTTCACCGGACGCAGTGTCAAACCCTGCGCCGTCGCCTCACCGACGATGCGGCTGGTGAAGATGAGGTCGTCGCATAAAAGGAGGCCGTGTTGCATGGGGATTCTGCCGATTTCGTTTAGCGTTCGCATGGCGCCTCGCGGGCGCTAAACGTGAACAACTAGATCGCCTCGGGCCCGCGCTCGCCGGTGCGGATGCGGATGCAGTCTTCGAGCGGCAGGATGAAGATCTTGCCATCACCGATGCGCCCTTCCGACCCGGTGCGGCCCGCTTCCATGATCGCGTTCACGGTCGGCTCGACGAAGTCCTCATTGACGGCCACTTGCAGTTGTACCTTGTTGAGCAACGTCACGGTAAGCTCGTGGCCGCGATAGACTTCCGAATGCCCCTTCTGCCGGCCGAAGCCGCGGCAATCGATCATCGTCAGGCGAAATACTTCCACCTTGTTGAGCGCTTCCTTGACGGCTTCGACCTTCGACGGCTGAATGATGGCAACGATGAGCTTCATGAGTGCGATCCTCGATGGTGGACGCGGGAGAGATGGTGGTATTTTAGCAAAAGCGATCGATGGCGGAGCCGGAAGCGTGAGCGGTGGGCTGTAGGAATCCGTCGCCTATGCTTCCGGCTCTGGGCGAGGCAGCCGTTTTTCTGCTTCGATGGAGTGGGTCTTGGTCAGGTCGCCTGGCACGCTCAGGCTTTCGTTGCAGTGGGGGCAGATGATGGTTCGCATCAGGCGTTCCGGCTGATCTCGATAAACTTGATCTTATCGGCAAAGGCTTGGCCTCTTGCTTGATCGTGAACCGAATGACGACTTTCATTGCAGACTCCTCCATCAGGACTTTCCACCGCCTTTCTCGGTTTTACTACGCCAAGCGTTCACCGATCAAGAGTGGTTGGATCGCAAATCAGTGCCCACCGAACATCGCTCTGAAGAACAAGGGGATCATTATGGACGCAGCAATGCCGCAGAGCAAGACAACGATCAGAATGAACGAGATGCCGAATTGCCTTGAGGGGTTCGGCTCGACGATTAACTGTTCCGTCAGCACAAATGGTTCGGCGCAAGCGGGACAAACCACGCCGGAGTGCACCAAGTCTTCCGCTTGCCGATGGGGGCAGCCGCACATGGGGCGCTTACACAGATAGGACTCGATCATCCTGTGTCCCCCCGATGCAATGGACTGCTGCGACGGCCCGAAAGGACTTGGTGTGCCAATATCTTTACATTTTACGCGACAGTGGGAATGCTCAATCTGTGAGAAAACGATGAATTCCCCGCTTCGCGCTGGACGCGCCAATCCGGTGTGGTACGATATCCCGCAACTGAATCGCCAATATTCTTCCAGAGGATCAGCACCATGAATCGTTTCGCATTCGCAACTCTCGCACTTCTGGTTCTTGCCGCATTTGTGCAGGCAGACGAAGGCAACCCCGGTTTGAAAACGATCGAAGCCATTCGGTTCGGGCCGAAGGGCTTGCTGCTGATCGGCGCCGGAGCGAAGGTCGTCACCGTCGAAACCGGCGATACCAAGGAAGGGGCCTGGACCAAGAGTGTCATCGAAAACGTCGATCAATTGCTCGCTGGCAAGCTTGGCCTGAAGGCGGAGAATATTGAGATTACGCGCATTTCCGTTAATCCGGCATCGAAGAAGCTGTACGCCGTGGTGCGTTCGCTCAAGTCGAATCAGTACGTGATTCTGACCGTCGACGGCGCAGGCAAGGTCGACGAGTTCTCTCTGGAAAACGTCAAGTACACCGCGTATCCCCTGATGGTGAAGGAAAAGGCCGTCACCAAGATCACCGACATTATCTGGGCGGGTGGCCGCATTGTCGCCGCCACGCAGGCGACGGATACTTTTGCCTCGCGCGTCTTCACCATCTATCCCGGCAAGGGCTCGACGAGCTTCTACACCGAAACGTTCCACACCGGCCACAATGCGGTCGAAACCAAGGCGCCGATTCGTTGCCTCATGACCTACGAAGAAAACTCCAAGGCCAGCATCGTCGGCTCCTTCACCTGCACGCCGCTGGTCAGGTATCCGCTGGATGACGCCCAGCCCGATGTCAAAGTCAAGGGAACCACAGTGGTCGAACTCGGCCAGGGCAACACGCCTCGCAGCATGTTCGGCTATGAGAAGGACGGCAAGAAGTTTATCCTCGTCAACGCTGGCCGTAATAATAAGCAGCCGGCTCCCAAGATCGGCTTGCCCAATGCCTACTGGTGCGCCAAGGTCGATCACAACTTGCTGAAGGAAACCGTCAACGTCGACAAGGACGCCCCGTGGCGCGTCGGCAAGGGTTCTGCGACTCTCACCGATCGCGTGTTCGTCGCCAAGGAATACTTTGGCACACTGCACATGGATCAGCTCGACAGCAGCCGGGCCATCGTTATCCGCGACCTGGATAAGAAGGTTAGCCTGAACGTGCTGCAGTTGCCGTAACGTGAAAGAATGATGCAAGTGAAAGCCCAGGGACGGCCGTCCCTGGGCTTTTTGTGGATTAGCCTTTTGTCGGGCTCGATCAAGGAAATGGTATTCATGAACAAGAAAAACCGCGTCGTCGCTACCATCGCCGCACTCCTGGCGGTTGCAGTTGCACTTCTTGTCACCGGCCGCTTCTCGGCAGGCGAGGACAATGCGAAGGCGGAGAAAGCGATCAAGGCGCTGGGAGGACGCGTCGAGCGTGACGACAAGGCCAAGGGAAAGCCCATCGTCGAGATTTTTTTCAACGAGAGTCAGGTAACGGACGCGGGGCTGAAGGAACTGGCAGGCCTCAGAAGATTGACCCACCTTCATCTGCCTCTCACGGAGGTGGGGGATGCGGGGTTGAAGGAACTGGCAAGTCTCAAGAGCTTGCTGTTCCTACGCATAAGCTCCACGAAGGTGACCGACGCGGGGCTGAAAGAACTTGCGGGCCTCAAGGGCTTGCTGTACCTGGACCTGGGACACACGACGGTGACAGATGCGGGAATGAAGGATCTTGTAGGCTTCAAAAGCTTGCAGGGTCTGGACCTGGGCGGCACGAAAGTCACAGACACGGGGCTGAAAAAGTTAGCCGGCCTCAAGAGCCTGGAGGACCTTGGCCTCTTTGGCACAAAAGTGACCGACGCAAGTTTGACGGTAATAACCAGTTTCAAGAGCTTGCAAAGACTTGACCTCGATGGCACAAAAGTGACAGACGCGGGTTTGAAGGAACTCGCCGGGCTCAAGAATTTGAAGATTCTGAACCTCGGCGGCCCAGGAGTTACGGACGCGGGCCTGAAGGAACTCACCGTGCTCAAGAACTTGCAGACCCTCGAACTCAGGGACACGAAAGTCACCGACGCGGGCGTGGCGAATCTGCGCAAGGCCCTGCCGAAGTGCGATATTCAACGCCCGAAAGAAGAGCAGAAATGATCACCTTTCTTTGCTTCACGCTCACCTTGTGCGGGCAACCGGCGGAGCCCCTACGGTTCCAGGAAACGCCCCAGAAGACGCGCCAGGTCATCGCCAAGCTGCCCGCCGCGCAAGCCGCGAAGCTGCCCGCGGGCCGATTGACGCAAGAAGTCGGCGAAACGATCCTCGGCCTCGCGCTCGTGCCGGACGACACCAAGAAGCCGGGCCCCGCCATACTGGGCAAGTACGAGCGCAACGGCAACGACCTCGCCTTCACGCCTCGCTTTCCGCTCGAAGCCGGTCAATCGTATCGCGCGACGCTCAAACTCGACGGTCGTGAAGTTACTCTCGACTATCGCATGCCGAAGGCCGTCGCCAAGTCGCCGCCCGGGGTCGTCAAGATTTATCCAACCGCCGACGTACTGCCGGCCAATCACCTCAAGTTCTACATCTACTTCGACCGCCCGATGCGAGGCGGTGAGGACATCTTCAACAAGATCGTCCTCGTCGACGACAAGGGCAAGGAGATATCAGACCCGTGGCTGATCGATGAAATCTGGGACGAAGAGAACAACTGCCTGATCATCTATATCCATCCTGGCCGCATCAAGTGGGGTGTCGAGCTGCGCGAACTTCTGGGCCCCGTGCTTTTCGAAAAACGCAACTACTCTCTCGTCATCCGCGGCGAATTGACCGACCTGGACGGCAACAAGATCGGCAAGGATGTCGTCAAGAAATTCCGCACGACGCCGGAGGATCGCGTCCGCATCGACTTTAGCCAATGGAAGCTCACAGCTCCGAACGTCGAATCACGCGAGGCCCTGGTATTGACGCTCTCCAAGAGCATCGATCACCGCAGCTTGCAACGATTCCTGACCGTTACGGACGACAAGAAGCGACCGATTGAGGGCAAGGTCAGCATCGGCAAAGAAGAGAAGGCATGGCAATTCACGCCGATGCAGCCCTGGCAGGCCCGCGGATACCGGCTCGAGATCGACGGCCAGCTCGAAGACGTCGCCGGCAACACGCCGGTGCGAGCGTTCGATTTCGACTTGAAGGCGCCGAAGCTTGCGCCGCAGAATCTGCGATTTGAATTCCAACCGAGATAGCGTAGCATGATTGCAGGAACTCAACCCGGAAATGCCCCATGCTCATCTACCACGCGGCTTTTTACAAGTACGAAGAGGATAACGGCTGGTACGTCGTCAGCGTTCTCGATTTTCCCGGTGTCAACACCCAAGGCCGAACCTTGCGTGAAGCACGTTTCATGGTCAAAGATGCGCTCAAGTTGATGGCCGAGTCTTATCTCGAAGAAGGCCGAACACTTCCGAAGCCAAACCCAAAATTAGCCGACCCCGAAGCGAAGCGTATCGAAAAGATCCGCCTGGAGATATTGGTTCATGCACCGGTGCCTGCATGAAGCGAACCAAGCTTCTCAAGCATCTGCATCGGCATGGATGCAGGTTCGAGCGCGAAGGCGGCAATCATACCATCTACATCAATGCCGACGGCACCCGGAAGACGGCAATTCCGAGGCACCCCGAAATCAAGCCAAATACAGTCCGCAAGATATGCAAGGACGTGGATATTCCGCCGCCGCCTGAGAAATGATATGGCCGCGAACGGTCACTTCTTGCCCGGCAAGTCCACATCCTTCGCGGTGATCGCCACCGGCGCTCTCGCCTCCGGCACTTCGCGATGGGCGGTCCACAGGATGCCGTTCACCAGCGCCTGGCGGAATTGCTTCTCGCCGAAGTTCGAGTGGAAATGGCCCAGCACACAGCCAAACGAGCGGCCGCCCTTGGACTCGGGCCGTTCGTAAGTCCAGTCGACCGTGTATTCCTTCTTGTCGATCTCGACTTTCAGGATCGGCTTGATCGCGTCCTTGAACCTGAGCTGGATGTAGTATTCGTCGCGCAGCTCGTACTCTTTCCCCCCTCGGCAAATCGGATGTTTCGGATCGGCCTGTATCAGCTTGGTGCTGCGTACCAGGCACTTCGAGAAATCGGTGCTGTACCAGCCGCCCAGAGCGTCAAGCCAGGGTTCGCCCGCTTTCTTGTCGGCGCTCGTGCCCCAGTGGATCGCCGTCAGGCCGACACCGTTCTTCAGGAGCGCCTCGGCTTGCGCCTTGTTGAACGGGTCGAAGAGCACATTGCCGCCGTTGCGTTTGTAGAAGACGATGGCCTTGACGTCTTTCAATGCGTCGGCGTTCTTGGGCCAACCGTTGGAGACAATCGCTTCGATGCCGGGAGTCTGTTTCAGGCATTTCGCGAGCAGGCCGCAATCGAACATGTATTCGTGGGTGGCAGGGGGATGGTCGTTGTCGCGGCTGATTAGGAGGATCTTCGTTTTCGTTTCGCCGGCGGGCTGGGCCAGAACCACGGCGGCGAGGCAGAGCACGAGGAGTCGCAGCATGGGAGAGCTCTCTGCGGCGACGTCAGTCCGCCGTGCATGAGGGTTTCTGCCGCAGCACGAGTTTTTCGGGCGGGATAATCGCGGCCTGACCCGGGATTTCATTTGTCGTTGCCTTGGCACAGCCGCAGCTGCCGGCACAGCCCGTTTTGTTTGGACGCAAGGTGCGAACCATGCGCCAGGCGATGTACGCGCCGGCACAGGTGGTCGCGATCCAGGCAAACGTGGCCTGCCAATCCATCGTGGCTTCCTCGATGTCAGAACAAACTGCCGACCTGATAGGTGACAAACGCCCCAATGTAGGCAAGGGCCGTCATATACACAAACGTGAAGATCGGCCAGCGCCAGGCGCCAGTCTCGCGTTTGATGATGACCAAGGTCGAGACGCACTGGCTGCACAAGGCAAAGAAAACCAGGACGGACATCGCTACGGGAACCGTGAAGGCACCCGAGTTTCGCAGCGATTGGCCGACGCTGTCGCGGTATTCCTCATCGCCTGCGTCTCCCTCGCCCTCACCGAAGATGATGCCGAGCGTGCCCACCATCACCTCCCGCGCCGGGAAGCTTGCGATGGCAGCCATGCCGATGCGCCAGTCCCAGCCGAGAGGCTTGACAGCCGGCTCGATCCATTGACCCATGCGGCCAAGAACGCTCTGGGCTTTCCATTGGCTGCGCAGGTCGTTGATTTGTTTCTCATGAGGCACTAGCGTCTCTTTGGCTTCGTCAACCAATGCTTGTTTCGCCGCGATGGCCGCCGCGTCCTTGGCGTCCGCATCCTGAAGGGCCTTCAACTCGGACTTCAAGGTTTTCAGTTGTTCGCGTGGCTGTTCGAGCGGCTGTTCAAGTTGGGCGATTTCCTCTTCGTAGTTGCCGCTGGGGAAGTAGAGCGCCGCCCAGACGAGAATCATGGTAGCCAGGATCAGCGTGCCGGCGCGTTTGAGGAACATCCAGCCGCTGTCGAAGGCACGCCGCAGCACCGTGGCGAGCGACGGCATCTTGTAAAGCGGCATCTCCATGACGAACACCGGCGTCTCGCCGCGCAAGAGCGTCTGCTTGAGCAGAAATGCCATGAGCGGCGCCACGATGATGCCGAGCATGTAAAGTCCGAAGAACACCAGTCCCGGAACCCACCAGCCGTAGACGGCAATGGGAAGAAACGCGCTGATCAGCAAGCTATAGACGGGTAGCCGGGCCGAGCAACTCATCAACGGGGCGACGAGAATGGTCGCCAGTCGGTCACGTCGATTCTCGATCACTCGCGCCGACATGATGCCCGGCACCGCGCACGCCATCGACGACAATAGCGGGATGAACGACTTGCCATTCAGCCCGGCACGCGACATCAAGCGATCCATCAGAAAAGCGGCGCGGGCCATGTAGCCGCAGTCTTCCAGGAAAGCGATGATGGCAAAGAGGAACACGATCTGCGGCAAGAAGACGATGACCGCGCCGACGCCCTTGATGATGCCCTCAACGAGCAGGCTCCGCAGCGGCCCGGGTGACAGCAGCCCGCCGATACTTTCGCTGACCCAGGCGACCCCGGCCTTGATCCAGTCCATGAACGGCGCGGCCGCCACGAAGATCGACTCGAAGACAAGGAACATGACGACCAGGAAGATGAGAGTGCCCCACACCCGGTGGGTCAGGACCTTGTCGATGCGATCGGTCCAGGCGACGGGCCGCTGGGCGGGGCGCTGTATGCAATCTGTGGTCACCTTGTGGATCCAGCCGTAGCGGACGCGTGCCTCGATGCCCGCCAGCGTGAAGCCCGCTTGGACCAGTCGCTGCCGGGCGGCGGTCATCTTGTCGATTAAATCGGGGCCGTATTTGTCGCCCAGTCGCTTTTCGGCATACCCATCCACGTCAAGCACAAGGCGACGCAAGAGGTAGGTCGGCTCTTCCGAGCCCGTGAACGCTTGCAGCTTGGCGACTTCTTCATCGAAGCGTTCCGGGAATGCAGGGGAACGAGCGGAGGGGCGGCTCTCGAACGCGGCGGCAATCGCGGTTTTCAACGCCTCCAGGCCAATACCGCGATTCGCTTGCAACGGCACCACCGGCACGCCGAGTTGTTGAGACAGCCTGTCAACATCGATCTTCAGCCCTTGCGCCGTGGCTACATCGACCATGTTGAGAGCAATCACCACCGGCACGCCGAGTTCGGCGACCTGAGTCATCAAGTAAAGGTTCCGCTCCAGGTTTGAAGCATCGACAATCGTGACGACGACATCCGGCCGCGGTTCAGTGGGGTTGTGGCCAAGGATGACATCGACGGCCAGCATCTCGTCGGGGCTGCGCGGGGCGAGGCTGTAGGTGCCGGGGAGGTCGATGATGTCGAAAGGGAGGTCACCGACGCGGAGTTTGCCCTTCTTGGTCTCGACGGTGACGCCGGCATAATTGCCGACGCGCTGGTTCATGCCAGCCAGGGCATTGAACAAGGTGGTCTTGCCGGTGTTGGGATTGCCGACAAACGCGACGGTGGGAGTGCGAAGAGCAACCATGTCAGGAGTCAGGGCAGGAGGGTGACGCGAATACGGGCAGCTTCGGTGCGGCGCAGACTCAGGCGGTAGTCACGCAGGCGGATTTCCATGGGATCGCCCATCGGAGCGAAGCCGATGACTTCGAGTTCTTCGTCTTCGAGAAGGCCCATTTCCATCAATCGCTGGAGGACCACGTCATCACCGAGCAGGCTTTCGATGCGAACGCGCTGGCCGGGTTTGATCTCGTTGAGCGTCATGGATCACGCGGCCCTACTCGGCAATCACCGGGCGAACGAGAATCTGTGCCGTGAAGTCGCCCCGCAGGCTGAGGCGGCAATCGCCAATCTGCAGGAGGCACGGGCTGCCCCCCTGCAACACGCGCAGCCGACTGCCGATGCGCACGCCCATCTCTGCGAGCCGGGTTATCCAGCCGGGCTCGCCAGCAACGTCGGCCACGTCGGCCCACTGCCCGGTGTGCAGATATTCGAGCGGAATCAAGTCGGTAGGCACAGACAAACTCCGTACAAGACGCACTTGAGATTCAGTCTCAATATTATCTATCGGCAAGCGGGGATGTGTCAAGCAGGAATTGAGAAGAAAGCACAGTTTACGTTTAGCGTTCGCGTGGCGCCACGCGAACGCTAAACAAGGAGATGGACATCACTGCGCCATCGACACGCAGATGATTTCCTTGTCGTTCCGCGCGTACACCGAACGGTTCGCGAAGGCCGGATGCGACCAGATCACCCGGCGGCCTCCCGGCGGCGCCATCGTATTCGTCGGCGTCAGGATGTTGGCGCGATCGATTTCCTCGTAACCCTTCGGCGTCATCTTGCAGATGATCAGATCGCCCAGCTCGTTGAAGAGGATGAATCGGCCGCCTTGCTCGACGATGAACGCATTGCCCCAGCGTGTCGACTTGCCCGTCACGGGTTGATGCGTGCTCCAGATGCGTTCGCCGGTCTTCTCGTCGAGACAGCGCATTTCACCATAGGAGTCAACCCCGTAGATGTGGCCGCTCTTGATGACTGGGGTGACCATGACGCTGTGCAATCCATCGGTGTCCTCGGGCATCACACTGCGGCCGGCTTTTTGCCAGGTAATTGTCGGCGGCTGGGTTCCGTTGGTTTTGAGCATAAGCGAGCCGTCATAGAAGTTGGTGAAAAAAAGATTGTCCCCGTCGAGCCGCGGCGTCGGGATCGACATGCCGGCGCCGAGCTGTTTTTTCTTGTTGTAGCGGTGCGACCAGTAGACTTTGCCCGACTTCGGATCGAGCGAGTTGATCGATTCGGGATGCCAGAGGATGAGCTGGCGTTTGCCGCCGATCTCGAAAATCACCGGCGGTGCGTAGCCCGGCTCGGCGGACGAGAGGGATTTCCAGATTTCTTTGCCAGTGTCTTTGTGGAATGCGACAGCGACGGAGCCTTCGCCGCCGACGAGGCAGATGAGCCGGTCGCCGTCCAAGAGTGGGTTGCCGGAAAAGCCCCACACGGGAACGTTCATCTTATATTCCTTGAGCATCTCCTTCGACCAGTGAATCTTGCCGGTGTCGGCGTCGAAGCAGTAGAGATGCCCCATGGCGCCATAGGTGTAGACCTTGCCGCCTGCAACAATGGGTGTCGTGCGCGGGCCGGAAGCGTAGCTGATCTGGTATTCACACGGGTATACCTGCTCCCAGACGATCTTACCGTCGGCCTCGTTCAGGCACAGGACGCGTTCGACACCGGCGACGCGCGTCTTGCGGTCGAAGGCGTTATCGGGATTCTTGACCCCCTTGGCGCGAACGCGATCGGTGATGTAGACCTTGCCATTTGCGACGGCCGGCCCGGAGTAGCCCTCCGCAATCGGCGTGCGCCAGCGAACCTTCGGCCCTCCTTCCGGGAACTTGGCGACAATGCCGGCCTCACGCCAGACTCCGTCTCGCTGGGGGCCGAGCCACTGCGGCCAATCGTCGGCGTGGGCGGCGCTGCAGCATGCAAAGCCAAAAACGATTGCGGCGGCAAGCCAACGTGTCGGCATGGGTTCACTCCGGTGCGAGGGGAAGAGCGGATAGCCCCCGAGCGGCGCCGGGGAATGCTATCACTATAGACGCCGGACGGGGAAAATCGAATCAATGGAAGTCAGCGAATCAGGCGGGCTCGGATGAATTGGCGTTGCGTTTGTCCGGAGCACCGAAGGTGCGGCAACATATTAGCCCAGGGCAACGCCCTGGGAAACGACGTTAACAATGAACATTGCCCTGTAAGGGCCAAAAAAGCTGCATTGCCGTGTTTGTTGTGCCCTTTCAGGGCGAATACACGGAGGCGAGTGAAAAGCCCAGGGCGTTGCCCTGGGCTGGTTTGTTGCCGCACTTTCAGTGCTCAAAAAAACGAATGCAAAACCCGCGCGGGGGATTCGACGTTGGCAATGCAAGACCACGCTTGAGCGCGGGGCTGGTGTGAACCATCAATGGGCGGCATTCGCCTCAAGTGATGGGTGGCTTCGGTCGCAGGGCATCAAGATTGCCGCGGAACAAGATCAGGTACGTGACCTCATTCACATCGTCATGCCGAATGGAAAGGGAAGTCGGATTCTCTGTTAGGTGTTTCGTGCTGAACTGCTTCCACGGCAGGATCAGTACGCTCGCTGTGCACTCGTCGCCGCGCGAAAAAGTCAGCTTGCCGACCAGCCGACCCTGAAAGCGGATCACATCGACGTGTTGCAAGAGTCCGTACTCGAAGTTGTCTGGCGGCAGGCCCACGAGGCCCTGATCCTTCAAAAACTGTTTCGCCGTCTCTTGAGTCCATTGATTCATGGAAACAAACTGGCGCAGTTCGTCCTCGGAAACCGCGGTCGCCGGGCTATTCAACCACACGACGCCTCCGGTCACCGCGATCAAGATCGCCGCCGCTGCGGCCAGGACGCGCTTCCACGGCACGGCGCCTCGTTCCGCCGCCAGCCGCTTCAGCACCTTCGCTTTGAGATCCGCGGGCACTGCCACGTCGCGCAGCACCGGACCCACCGCATCATCCAACGCGCGTTCGGCCTGTGCCGCCTCTGCGCAGGTCGGGCAGGTTTCCAGGTGCTGCTTCAGCGAGTCAAGCTCGGGAGCGTCCAGCTCCGCACACTTGCGGTCGGCGAAAGCCAGCAGTTGTTTGACGTCTTGGCATTCCATGATTAACCCTCCCCCTGGTTCGTCTTTCCCATCAGTTCCGCCGGCTCCGCCAGACGCTGACGCAGAAACGCCTTGGCCCGGGCAAGCCGCGACATCACTGTTCCCAAGGGCACATTCATCTGTTCCACGATGTCCTTGTAACTGAAATCCTCGAAATAAAAAAGAACGATCGGCGTCCGGAACGCCTCCGGTAACTCGTTCAACGCTTTTTGCAGATGGGCTGAATCCACGGCGGGCAACGGCTCCGGCCCGCGCTCCGAGAGTTCGCCCACGGCCTCCAGCGATACCTGCTTTTCCTGTTTGCTCGCACGCAGCCGATGCAGGTAGGCGTTTCGCAGGATGGTGAACAGCCACGACTTCGCCCGGGCATCCTCACGCAGCTGGAAGAGCTTCTTCTGAGCCAGGCAAAAGGTTTCCTGCGTCAAGTCTTCCGCGTCCTGGGAGGAACCGCACAGGCGATAGGCGTAACGATACAGGGCGGCATAGTGGGCCTCCACGAGCGAGTCGATCGCGGGTTTGGAGCGGCCGAACCCTAGCATGCGTGGAACTCCCTGGCAGATATGAGCCATGGGGGCGGGGTTTATTCCCGCCGCCGTCTTTATCGCTTGCGGCTTGGCACTCGCAAGGCGCCACGCGAGCGTCAAGCCTCAATTGGCCCATTATAAACCGCCACCCTTGCGACGCCAGAGCATTTCCGCATTACCCCTCGTTCCCAAGCTCTGCTTCTTGGCTGTTAGCGCGCGAGGTCGCAACGGAACCGAACGCATCAAGATAAGGGGAAGCGGAGCCTGCCGCCTTGCGTTCCCGAGCAGAGCTTGGGAACGAGCGGACATGATCGCTTGCAGCTGCAATTCGAGAAAAATTGCATGATTTGCACATTTAGTTCTTGAAAGCAAACTTTCCAGGAATATCCTTAGAATTTGTGCATCATACTAAACAGTAATTTGCGGGGTGGACCGGTCGGAAGCGTTTACCGACGTGAGTTGGTCTGCCTCGTTTGTTCCACTACAGGAGAGGTTCATCCATGAAGAAGTTGATTGGGCTATTCATCTGTGCGTGCGTGGCCGTTGTGCTGTCGATGGGCACCACTGGGTGCACAAAGGAAAATGTCCAGGGGACGCCGGCCAAGACGCCGACCGGAATCAAGACTCCGACCGGAATCAAGACTCCGACCGGAATCAAGACTCCGACCGAAGTCAAGACCCCGACCGAAGAAAAGACCAAGACCGAAGAAAAGACCAAGACCGAAGAAAAGACCAAGACCGAAGAAAAGACCAAGACCGAAGAAAAGACCAAGACCGAAGAAAAGACCAAGACAGAAGGTAAAACCAAGACAGAAGGTAAAACCAAGACCGAAGAAAAGACCAAGACTGACGAAAAGAAAACCACCAGCCTCAACAGCCTGAATGGGCTGCCGCTCGTGGCTCAACTCCGCAATGCCGTTGTTCATTCATCGTGAAGACGTCCGCCTGAATCATCGTGGCCAGTTCATCACGGGCTGAGCGACGGGCGGTTAGTTCGTCCAAATGTTTTTGGTGTAGGAAGACCAGTTTGTTATTTTTCACGAAAGGTAGGATTTCTGTGAAGAAATTGCTCGCAATCGTCTGCACATTCGCTCTGGTTAGCGGTATGAGCATCGGCTTGACCGGCTGCCCGGGCAAGCCCGCGGTCAAGACGGCACCGGACCCGAAGCCGATAACCGACAAGCCGGCGACCGAAGCCAAGACGACGACCGAAGCCAAGACGAAGACGTAATCATCTTCGTCGGCGAACGAAGTACGGTAACCAGGGCCGATTCGCCAACGAATCGGCCCCTTTTTTTTTCCGATTCAATCGTCAATCCTGAGATTTTTTCATGCCCCTCGGCCGACTATCCTGCTGGATTTGCTTGCTCCTCTTGTTGCCGATCTTTGGCTGCAGCGGCGGCAATGAGCCGGTCAACAAGGACCTCGATAAGCCCATCCCATCCAAAAAAGATAAGGACAAGTAGGCGGCCACCACTTTTACCAACCCGAGTGCCAGCTTCGAGTAGGCAACACTCCAATCAATGCCAATTATCAGCGGTGCGTGACCTCGGGAACCGCCGACTTTGCTACGAAAGCCGTGCGAACCGCTCGATGAAGATTGCGTGGATTATTCTTGACGATGCGCAGAAGGAACCCTTATCCTATTTTTAGACTTCGTGCGAACGGATTTGAGAGTCTTGGGGAGCCGAGCGCCTCGACACGCGTGTGTTGATGGATGTCCGGGCCCGAGCGCCAAGCGAGGGGTGCCGTTTGCCCTTCGCTTGGCGCTCGGGCTCGAACTCACAAGATCCATCCGTTCACGGTTGACAATGCACTAGCCGTTGCGTTGGTTTCCAATTGGCGAGCTATCTGTCATGCAATCTTCCTCTGCGATCGACGAGTCCCCCAAGGTCACATCAGCCGAGTTGCTTGACGCTCAGGCCAAATCTCTGCCGGAGTGGAGCACGTTCGAGGCTCGGCGTCGCCGAACGCTCATTTTCCTCCTCTTCGCCGCCGTTTACGTCGGGTATCATCTGATCACGCACTGGGTGGAATATCCGCTCTTCCGCGGTGATTGGTATTATTTTGGTGGCGATCCTCCGCCATGGTACGAGTATGGTTATCGCTGGTTCCTGACGTTGCTCCCCTTGGCAGCGTGGGCGGGCATCCTCTTTTTCATGCTCACTCGAGTCAGTGTCCTGACCCATCGTCGCATCGCCTTCATCGTTCTTGTTCTCGGCCTGGTCTTCTTTGAAGGAAATATGCGATGGTTTCAGATGTCGCAAAAGCATGCAACGTGGAATGAAATCCGAGCGCTCTTCAACTTCGATGCCAGTGCCGATCTGGGCCTGAGCGCCTCGCACTACGAAGAAATGGCTTGGCAATTGGGGTATCACCTTGGTTTCCTGGCGATTTGCGCTTTCTGCGCCGGGCCCGAACCTCGCTCCTGTATTTGGGCGATCTGGAACGGTCCCCTCGGCCGGACCCATTTCGGGCGCGTTGGCCGACGGTTCTATCGCGCCATCGTCTTGCTTTGGATCGAAGCCGCCGTGTTTCGTGTCTTGGGTTGGCTCGACAGCAAGGCCGCGTTTGCGTGTATTGGCATGCTGGTCATGATCGATCCGGTCGTCATCTGGACGATGGACAAGGAAAAACAGGACAATCAAGCTGAACGTACGGTCTTGCGCCAGATCGCCGACACCAATCCATTGCGATTCCAATCCCTTGATCGCACTTGGGATCGGGTCGTCTTCAGCTTCTCGCCGGAGTCGCAGGACCTCGCGGCTGCCAACACCGCTCTGCGCGGCCTCGAGTCGCTTGAGATAAGCAGCCAAGGTCCCCTACTCGCGGTCCCGAAACGCAACGTTCCCGCGAGGCCGGACAACATTCTGATTCTGCAAGCGGAAACCTTGAATGCCGAGGTCTTCTACCAAACCTTGCCCGATATGCCTTTCCTCAGCAAATTCTCCCAGAAGTGCCTCCGTCTGAAACGCCATTTCGCCAGCGGCAACGCCACCCATTACGGCATCATGGGATTGATGCACGGCAGCCCCGTGACCTTCTTCACGGGGCCGCGCGAATATTATCGACACAACCCCTACCAGACTCATTTGCACGAAAAAGGCTATAAGACTCGGCTCATTTCACGTAGCATTCTGAGCCATCACAAACTGGGGCATTACGTTTACCCATGGACCGAGCCGACCAGCGAACCGTCCGGCGATTTCAAGTGCGTCCCCGAGATTCACGAGGAACTTTCGAAGCCGGGCCTTCGCCTCGTTTATTCCTTCTATCACGCGACCCATTATCCCTACGATCACGATGATGAACCGCGATTCCAAAAATACCTGCCCGAGGTTGACTATAAGTTCAGCTACAATCGCTCCGGACTATTCGAGTGGAAAGAACAGATCGTCAATCGCTACAAGAATACTCTGTTGAACATGGATGATTGGTACCGTGACATCCTGCAAAAGGTGGACCTGAGCAAGACGATCGTGATCATCACGGGCGACCATGGTGAGGAATTTTTCCAACATGGTCGCCTGGGGCATTGCTCATCGCTGAATATCCATCAAACCATGACGCCATGCCTCGTCTATATTCCCGGGGTGGAGCCGGGCGACGTGACGTTTGTTACGTCGCACGCGGACATCATGCCTACCATCGCGGATGCATTGGGCCACGAGAAGAAACCCGAAACGCTCGGGCAATCGCTTTTTGCACCGGTTTCCTTCCGGTACGCAGTTCTTTCACATTTTGATTACTCGAAATGCAAGCTCTGGGCAGTTGCCACCGACGATCGCATGGCCGTTTTTGAAAGGGATTACTGGGACAACGTCGAGATTACTAGCCTGACGGACTGGAATGGCCAACAACAAGCGTATATCGGGGATGCCGAGATCTGGCACGACCGGTTCCGCATCATTCGTCGCGTGGAAGGGGAACTCCGCGCGTCACGCGACTAAATCATCGAGAATACAGAGGTCTCGGGACCCCTCGTCGCACCCGTAACATCTCATGGGACGTGTTGCCTCATCGCCGTGCGACGCATTTCGCCCTATACCAATCGTGGCGAATCACGCCATATAGCCCGCCGATTACGGCGGGTAGGCTTGTGGACCCGCCGTAAACGGCGGGCTATATGGGGAATCCATGCGATGACGGCACTGTCCCATATTCCTGGCGACGACGACCTCGCCACGCCGTCCGACGCCCTGGTCTTCTTCGGCGCCACGGGCGACTTGGCGTACAAGAAGATCTTCCCCGCCTTGCAAGCCATGGTGCTGCGCCGCAATCTCGATATCCCGATCATCGGCGTCGGGCGCTCGGACTGGACCCTGGAACAATTGCTCAACCGCGCCCGCGAAAGCGTCAAGAGCTTTTATCCCAGCGCGACCGACGAAGATTTCGCCAAACTCGCCAAACTGCTCCGCTACGTTGACGCCGATTACCAGAAGGCCGAGACCTTCGACCAGTTGCGCAGCGAGCTCGGCGCCGCGAAACGGCCCATCCATTACCTCGCGATTCCGCCCAGCGTCTTCCCGACCGTCATCGAGGGGCTGGGCAGATCGAAGTGTGCCCAGAATGCACGCGTCATCGTCGAGAAGCCGTTCGGCCGCGATCTCGCGTCGTCGCGCTCGCTCAACCGCATCATCCACGCGGTCTTCAACGAAGCCGATATCTTTCGCATCGACCATTACCTTGGCAAGGAGGCGGTGCAGAATCTGGTCTTCTTTCGCTTCGGCAACACGTTTCTGGAGCCGATCTGGAACCGCCATTACGTGAAGAGCGTGCAGATTACCATGGCGGAGAAGTTCGGCGTTGCCGGCCGGGGCAAATTGTACGAGGAGACGGGGACGATACGCGACGTGATCCAGAATCACTTGCTGCAGATCGTCGGCTTCCTGGCGATGGAGCCCCCGGCCAGCACCTACGCCGACTCGTTGCGCGACGAGCAGGTCAAGGTCTTCCGCATGATTCGCCCCTTGAACCCCGACAACCTGGTGCGTGGCCAATTCAAGGGCTACCGCCGGGAGAAGGACGTCCACCCAAGTTCGCAGGTTGAAACCTACGCTGCGGTGCGGCTGTTCGTCGATTCCTGGCGCTGGGAAGGGGTGCCCTTCTTCATCCGTGCGGGCAAATGTTTGCACTCAACCGTTACGGAAGTGATGGTCGAGCTCAAGCGGCCGCCGATCGCAAAGTTCTTTCCCAACCAGGGCAACTACTTCCGGTTTCGCCTTAACCCGCAAGTCACGATCGGCATCGGCGCCCGCATCAAGCATCCCGGCGAGGCCTGGAACGGCCAGACGACCGAGCTGACCGCGGTCAAACCGCAAGATTCCGACGAGATGGATCCCTACGAGCGGCTGCTGGGCGACGCGATGGACGGCGAGGGCATTCTGTTCACGCGCGAAGACGCCGTCGAGGCCGCTTGGCAGATTGTACAACCGGTCCTGGGCAATCAAACGCCTGTGTTCGAGTATGAGCCGGGAAGCTGGGGCCCGCGCGAGGCCGACGTGCTGGTGGAAGATTTCGGTGACTGGCATACCCCCGCGGAATAAGGGGCCGATCCTCGTTTAGCGTTCGCAGCATCCCACGCGATCGCGTGGCATACGGCGAAAGCGAAACACCACGTTGTGGCACGGTCTCCTGACCGTGCCACGAACCCGACCGAAGGTCTCCTGCAACGCCGTGAGACCTGCGGTCGAACCGCGTGGCACGGTCAGGAGACCGTTCCACAACAACGTAGAAGGCCAAACGAATCCGTTACTTTGTGATCGGCACAAAGCGCACACACACCGGCGATGCAACCTCAACGCTCGAACCGGTCGGCGTCAACAAGCCGGTCGCTTGGTCGATGGCGAACGAGAGCACGCTTTTGCCGCTCTGATTGGCGATCAGCATGAACTTCCCCGTCGGCTCGATGGCGAAGTTGCGTGGCGTCTTGACGCCGCGCGATTCGTGGCCGACCGCTGTCAGCTCGCCCGTCTTCTGGTCGATCGAGAAGATCGCGATCGAATTGTAGGGATCACGATTCGATACATAGACAAATTTGCCGGACGGATGGACGACGACCTCGGCCGTGCTGCCGCCCTTCTTGACCACGTTCTTGGGCAGCGTGGAAATCTCTTGCTTGTGCTTGAGGACGCCCTTGTCGGCGTCGTAATCGCAGGCGATCAGGGAAATTGCCATCTCGCCGTTGATGTAGGCGGTCTTGCCGTCGGGATGGAAGGCGAAATGGCGTGGCCCGAAGCCGGCAGGGGTATCGAAGGCGGGGGGATCGTTCGGGGTCAAGGCGCCCGTCTTGGAGTCGAGGCGATAGACGAGCACCTTGTCGAGGCCGAGGTCGGCGCAGAACGCGAACTTGTTGCCCTTGTCCATGTTGATGGAGTGGGCGTGCGGGCCTTTCTGGTTGCCGAGTATGCTCTTGCCCTTGTGCTGATGAACGGAAGCGGGCTCGTCGAGCGAGCCGTCGGACTTGATCGGGATGGAGGTGCAACTGCCGCTGCCGTAGTTCGCCGCCATGACGGTCTTGCCGTCGCGATCGACGACGAGGTGGCACGGCCCACTGCCCCCCGCGGATTGCGAGTTGAGCAGCGCGAGGCTGCCGGTCTTGGCGTCGATGGCGTAGGCGACGATGCTCCCCTTGTTCATTTCACTGACGGAATAAAGGAACTTTTGATTCGGGTGAATCGCCACGAACGATGGATTGCCCAGCTCGGCGCCCAGCATGGCCTTGGTCATCTTGCCGTTCGTGACATCGAGCTCGAGGTGGTAGATGTTCTTGCCCGTGCCGAGATAGACGCGGAATCGTTCGGGCGTTTGTGCGGCCAGAACGCCCGGTAAGAGCAGAAACGCCAGCAAAAAAAAGACGGTCTTCATGGATGCAGACTCCTGTTAAGAAAAGAACACAAATTGAACCAGGGGTGCACGGGGGATACGGGGAAAAATCCAATTGAATCTTTCCCCCGCCCCCCCGTGCTCCCCGTGGTAGTTTTCTCTTACACCAGAATTTCGTTGATCACATGGCCATGCACATCGGTCAGCCGGAAGTCGCGGCCCTGGTAGCGATGGGTCAGCCGCGTGTGGTCGAGGCCCAGCAGGTGCAGGATAGTCGCTTGCAGGTCGTGCGGATGGACCGGGTTTTCGCCGACATCGAAGCCGAGTTCGTCGGACGAGCCGTAGGTCACGCCCCCCTTGAAGCCGCCGCCGCACGCGAAGAGCGTGAACGAGAATGGGTGATGATCGCGGCCCAGGTTGGCGCTGTTGGCAGTGCGGCCCTCGCGGAACGGCGAGCGGCCGAATTCTCCCGACCAGATGATGATTGTTTCATCGAGCAGCCCGCGATGCTTCAGGTCGCGAATCAACGCGGCGACGGCGCGATCCATGGTGCGGCATTTGACGCGCAGGCCGTTGTTGATTTCCTGGTCGTTGCCCGTGCCATGGAAGTCCCAGCCCCAGTCGTGAAGCTGCACAAAGCGAACGCCGCGCTCGACGAGCCGGCGCGCCAGGAGGCAATTGTTCGCAAAACTGGACCCGCCGGGTTGGGCGCCGTACATGTCGATGACATTGCGCGGCTCGCGATTGATGTCCATTACCTCGGGCACCGCAGTCTGCATGCGGAAGGCGAGTTCGTACTGAGCGATGCGGGTGCGTGTCTCGGGATTACCCAGCTCGGCGGCTTGCAATTCGTTGAGATCGCGCAGGGCGTCGAGGCTCAGACGGCGCATGTCGCGATCCATGCCATTCGGGTTGGAAACGTACAAAACCGGATCTCCCTGGCTGCGGCATTGCACGCCCTGATAGACGGACGGCAAGAAGCCGTTGTTCCAGCAGCTATTGCCGGCGCTCGGGAAGGTGCCGCTGGAAACGAGCACGATGTAGCCCGGCAGATCCTGACTTTCCGAGCCGAGGCCATAGGTGACCCAGGAACCCATGCCTGGCCGGCCGAACTGCGGCGAGCCGGTGAAGAGCAAGAGTTCCGCGGGGGCATGATTGAATTGCTCGGTGTGCATCGACTTGATGAAGCACAATTCGTCGGCAACGGTGTGCAGATGCGGGACCGCTTCGGACATCCAGGCGCCGGAGTTGCCGTGCCGGGCGAAACGCTGTGGCGTGCCAAGCAAGCGTGGCACACCGCTGGTGAACGCGAAGCGCCGGCCGCGCAGAAACGACTCGGGACACAGTTCGTTGTTGCGCCGCACCAGCTCCGGCTTGTAATCGAAGAGATCGAGGTGCGGCGGCGAGCCGGCCATGTGCAGGTAGATGACATTCTTCGCCTTGCCCGCAAAGTGCGCCGGCCGCGGACGCAGCGGATTGGTGCGATCATCCGGCGGAGTGGCCTCGGCGGCGCCGTTCATCAGCGTCGCCAGGGCGAGGCCGCCCAGACCGATTTGCGAGTCGCGCAGGAAGTGCCGGCGCGTGAGGTGGAGTTTTTGTTGCAGGGTGGGGTTCATCGGTCCGGTCTCGCCGTTTAGCGTTCGCATGGCGCCAGGCAAACGCTAAACGAATAGGTCAACGTTTCGCAAACATTTCATCCAGGTTCATCAACACATTGCCGACGACGGTCCACGCCGCCATATCGGGGGCTTGCAAGCCGGCCGGCAACGGGCCGATCGGGTCGGTCGCGAGCTGCTGGGCCAGCTTTGGATTCTTCGCGTATTCCGCTTGCGCCTTCGTGTGCAACTCGACCAGCCGCTTCATCTCGACCTCGCGCGCCGGCCGCGCCAGGCACAGGCGGAAGCCGTGTTGCAGCTTCGACTCCAGGGTCGCGCCCCCATCCTTGACCATGCGTCGGCCGAGCGCCTGCGCGGCTTCCACGTAAACCGGATCGTTGAGGGTGACCAGCGCTTGCAAGGGCGTGTTGGTGCGCGGCCGGGTGATTGTGCAAACCGTTCGGCTTGGCGCGTCGAACGTGGTCATAGAGGGGTAAGGCGTGGTGCGGCGCCATTGGGTGTAGAGGGCGCGGCGGTACTTGTCGTCGCCGGCGCTGGTATCCCAGTCGGTGCTGCCGCCGAACGCCGCGGTCAGACCAAGCTTCGGGCGCGGGGGCCGCACCGGCGCGCCGTACATCTTGGGACTGAGCAAGCCGGCGACGTAGAGCGATTGATCGCGGATGGCCTCCGCCGACGAGCGAAAGCGAGGACCGCGCGCGAGAAAACGGTTATCAGGATCGCGTTCGATCAGCGCCGGCGTGACGGTCGAAACCTGGCGATACGCGATAGAGGTTACAATCAACTTCAATAGCTTCTTGACGTCCCATTGCAGGTTGGTCGAAAACTCAACTGCGAGCCAATCGAGCAGCTCGGCATGGGTCGGCGATTTGCCGCGGATGCCGAAGTCGTCGGGCGACTCCATCAGGCCCAGCCCGAAGATTTGCTCCCAGTAACGGTTGACGGTAACTCGCGCGGTGAGCGGATTGTCCGCCGACACCAGCCATTTCGCCAGCGTCAGCCGATTGGCCGGCTGGTCCTTGGGCAACGCATGCAAGAAGGCTGGAGCACCGGGCTGCACTTCCTTGCTTTGATCAAGAAAATTCCCGCGGACGTGAATCTTGGTGACGCGTTTTTGCTTGTCAGAAAGCTCCTTCATGATCGGCGTCGGCACGCCTTTGACGCCGTCATACTGTTTGCGTGTCGCCGCGGTCTGGTCCGCCACGGCCTTGAATTCCGGCAGCGTTGCACGGTAATACTTGGTCACCTCGAGCTGTTGAGCTGCGCTACGTTTCTTGGCATCGACGGCGAGGATCTTCTTGATATTGGCCGGCGCCTTATCGGTTGCCTTCTTGTCGGCTTGCCACTTCGCCTGGGCTTCGTCGATCTTCGGATTCGCGGCGAGCAGGTTTTTTTCGAGCTTGGCGATCGTTGCTTCCAAATCGGCTTTTTGCTTGAGTTCCGTCGCGGTGATGACGGTCATGTTCGGGGTGTTGTCGCTCTTGTCGGAGTCCTCGGTCTGGTTGAAGATCGCGTACAGGCGGAAGTACTCTTCCTGGCTGACCGGGTCGTATTTGTGATCGTGGCACTGGGCGCAGGAGATCGTGACGCCCATCCAGACTTGCATCGTCGTATTGACGCGATCGACGACGGCGACGACGCGGAACTCCTCGTCGCTGGTCCCGCCTTCGTCGTTGGTCAGCGTGTTGCGGTGAAAGGCGGTTGCGAGGATCTGGTCCTGCGTTGCGTTCGGCAACATGTCGCCTGCAATCTGCTCGATGGTGAAGCGGTCATAGGGAATGTTCTTGTTGATGGCGTCGATAACCCAGTCCCGATATTTCCAGATGGTGCGGCCGCTGTCGGTGGCGTAGCCGTTGGAGTCGGCGTAGCGCGCGAGGTCGAGCCAAACATGCGACCAGCGCTCGCCGTACGCGGGCAGATCGAGAAGGCGATCGACGTATTTCTCGTAGGCGCCGAGGCTCTTGTCGTTGACAAAGCGATCTACCATGTCGAGGGTCGGCGGCAGTCCGGTTAGGTCGATGGCGAGGCGGCGCGCCAGCGTGTAACGATCGGCCTCAGGCGACGGATTCAAACCCTCCTGTTCCATGCGCGCGAGCAGAAATTGGTCGAGCGGGTTGCGCAGCAACGTTTTCGTCACATTTGGCAAGGGCGGACTTTGCGGAGCCACGAACGCCCAGTGTTTCTGGTATTCCGCCCCTTCCGCGATCCAACGTTTGAGCAAGGCTTTCTCGGAGTCCTTCAAGGTTTTCATGGTGCTCTTGGGGGGCATCCGTTCGGCGGGATCCTCCGCATGGATGCGCGCGATCAGTTCGCTATCTTTGACGTTGCCTGGCACGATGGCGCGACTGCCGCTCTTGAGCTTTTTGGACGCGCCCGCGGCGAGGTCGAGACGCAAGCCGGCTTTTTGCAGCTTGGTATCGGGGCCATGACAGGTAAAGCAATGCGTAGAGAGGATCGGCAAGATGTCACGCGCGTACTGGACTTTGCCGGAGGCCGGTTGCGCGCGTGCCGGCAGTGGAACGATCATGAGAATCAAGCCAGCGACGATACAGGCAATCCAGGGTTTCATGTCGAGTCCTGCGAAAGGGAGCCAGGCGGGACCATGGCAATAGCATGCCACGCTAAGTATGAGTATAAGGGACAACCGATGCTCAATGCAAAGTTTTTCTGCACATCCACGGTGCCAGGGGCGAGAAGACTTCTTCACTCCTCTCTCTTTGGGAAAGGGGAGAAGGTCAGCGATTCGGTTGTCTGCCGAGCTCCTTGTCGAACTCGCCGAAATAGACCACGGGCGGGCGTCCTTCCATGCCGCGGCGGTAGCGGCGATAGCGCAGCTCAAAGGTCCCGTCGCGGTCAAACGTCACATAGCGCTCCATCAGAGAATCGCCGGCCGGCTGCTCCTCTTCCTTCCAGCTAAAGGGCACGGCGCCGGCGTGGCGCATCATCACCAGCCAGACGCGATCGGGCGGATAGACGCTCCGGTACGCCGGCTCATTGTTGGAGCGCGGCTCGAAGCCCAGGAATTTGTCGTCAAGCGGCAACGTCTGCATGGCGCAGATCAAGAACCCGGCGACCAGGTAGCCCGTAAGGATGCCCACGCCGCCGCCGCCAAAATACTGAAGCACCCCGTGCGCGTCGATCATGTCCGGCGCGAGGTAATTCGTCAGCAAGCGCAAGACGAAGAGCGTCAGGCTGAACAGCACGACCATGCTGATCATGTCTTCCGAGCCGGCCAGCGTGTTGTTCTGAAAAACCGGATCAAGAAAATCCGCAATGGGCTCCCAAAACCCGAAGGCGACCAGCCCGGCGATGAGCACCTTGATCAGCATGGCAACGGCACTGAACAGCCCATTGCGATACTGCGAAACGCCGGTGCCAACCATCAGCACGAGAGTGAAGATCATCAGGATCATGGAATACTTCCAGTTTCGTGCAATCTTGTAGGGTGGGTCGAGCGCAGCGAGACCCACCAATTCTTTGCACCTGCTCGGTGGGTCTCGCTGCGCTCGACCCACCCTACGGACCTATTTACTAACGCGCAACAACTCCTGGATCGACGTATCGCCGTCCACGACCAGGCGGCTGCCGTCCTCGAACAGGGTGCGCAGACCGGCGAGGCTTGCGACGCGGCGGATTTCGTTGACGTTCGGATTCTCGCGAATCAACTCGCGGATCTTGTCGTTGATGACCAGGAGTTCGAAGATGCCGGTGCGCTTGGAATAGCCGGTGCCGGTGCACGTCTCGCAGATATTCAGCTCCACCGGTTCATCGCCGTCCTCGTCGTCCTTCTTCGGCGCGTCTTCGACCGGATCGTAGGCGCGATACAGGAAACGCACGGCATCCAGGTCGGTCTTGAGTTTCTTCAGCGTTTCAGCGGAAGGCTTGAATCGCTTGCGGCACTTCTTGCAAAGCCGGCGCACCAAGCGTTGGCCTAGCACGCCGATCAGGGCGGAGGAGAGCATGAAGGGCTGCACGCCCAGGTCGATCATGCGGGCGATGGCGGTGACCGAGTCGTTGGCGTGCACCGTGCTAAAGACAAGATGCCCGGTCTGAGCGGCCTGGCAGGCGATCTCGGCGGTCTCCTTATCGCGAATTTCGCCGATCAGGATGACATCGGGATCTTGCCGCAAGATGCTGCGCAATTCGCCCGCGAAGGTCTTGCCCGCCTTCGGGTTGACTTCGATCTGGGTAATGCCGTCGAGCCGATACTCGACGGGGTTCTCGACGGTGATGATGTTCATCTGAAAGCGATCGATCTCGTGCAAGCAGGCGTACAGGGTGGTGCTCTTGCCGGAACCGGTCGGGCCGCACACGAGGATCAACCCGTGCGGCTTGGAGATGACGTCGCGGAGCTGGGTAACCATGTTGTCGGTCAAACCAACGCGGCTGAGATCGGCGAGCTGGGCGGAGGAGTCAAGGATACGCATCACCATCTTTTCACCGCCGACGCTGCCGGCGGTGGCGACACGGAACTCGACCATGCGCTCCTCAACCTCGGCGGTGAAGCTGCCGTCCTGCGGCTTGCGCTTTTCCGTGATGTCCATGTTGCAGATGACCTTGAAGATGTTGACGATGCCGTCTCCCGTATTGCGGCTGAGCGGCTTGACGCTGGTCATCATGCCGTCGATGCGGAAGCGGATGGACATCTCGCTGGACGTTGGCTCGAGGTGAATATCGGTGGCGCCTTTCTGGATGGCATTCCAGACCATTTCGGTGGCGGCCTTGTAGCCCTTCGATTGCTGAACGCGGGCGACGCGGACGTTGTCTTCAATCTCGCCGGTGTTGGTGCGGGTCAGGAAGCGGACAGGGATTTCCAGGTCCTTGGTTTCGCCGTCATCTCTGCGCACGGAACGCTTGCTACGGTAGTTTTCGTAAATCCTCTGGAAGTATTCCTTGGTGAAGAGGCGGTCCTCCTCCGGCATCTTGCGATTGCGCACCGTTATGTACCAGCCGGCGGGGCTGCAGACGAGCAGCCAGGCGAGAAAGGCCGAGACCCAGAAGTTGCCCAGGACCCAGAGGATGAAGAGCCCGAGCACGCCGCCGCCGAGGACCAGGCTGTTCCAGAAAATGTTGTCGATGTTGCAGCGATGGGCATCGATATCGACCCAGGCGCATAGTTTCACCCACAAGAGGAAGCTGACGCTCAGCCCGGCAAGCTTGAAGGGATCGAAGTAGAATCCCGGTCCGCGCGGGAACGCGGCGGCCGCGGCGTCCAGCGCCGCCGGCGCCATCAGGCCGACCAGAAGCGCCAACGCGATGAACCACACGAACTTTCGGCGGATGAGATCGGTGTGCATGGTGGGGAATGCCAACGCCGGAATATCGATGGTTGTAGGGTGGGTCGAGCGCAGCGAGGCCCACCGTTTGTTCGCGACGCCATGGTGGGCCTCGCTGCGCTCGACCCACCCTACGAGCCTTTTACAAGATGCCGGGGGACGATACCTTGATACCCTTGAGCATCATCTTCAGCTGATCCGGGTTCGGCGAAAATTCCAGCGCCGTCTCCTTGGTGATGTCGTTGCGCTCGCAGAGCTGGCGCAGATTCTCGTTGAAATCGACCATGCCTTCCTGGTACCCTATGCGGATTGCATCGGGGAGTTTCTTGTCCTCGCCTTTCTGGATCAGATCGCGCACGGTCGGGTTCACGATCATGATCTCGTTGGTCGGCAGGCGTGAACTGCCCGGTTTGATACTCTTGATCAGCTTCTGTGCGACCACAGCCCGCAGGTTGTTCGCCAGCGCCTGACGAATGGCGGTATGCTTTTCCGGTGGGAACAAATCCAGGATGCGGTTGATGGTCGTGCCGGCGCTGGCGGCGTGGATCGTGCCGAACACGAGATGGCCGGTTTCAGCTGCGTGAACGGCGGCTTCAAAGGTTTCCACATCGCGCAACTCGCCGATGAGGATCACGTCAGGGTCCTGCCGCACGGCGTCCTTCAGCGCTTTGTGAAAGTCGCGTGTATCGAGGCCGATCTCACGCTGATTGATGTACGACATCCGGTCGGTGAAAACGAATTCGATGGGGTCCTCGATGGTCAGGATGTGCAGCGGTTCACGGGCGTTGATGTAGTCAAGCATGGAGGCGATCGTCGTACTCTTGCCGGAGCCGGTCACGCCCGCCAAGATGACCAGGCCCTCCGGGTACTTGCACAAGGATTCGATGGAGGGGGGCAGGCCAAGTTTGCTGAAATCCGGGATGACGTTGTTGACGCGCCTCGCGACCAGGGACAACCGGCCGCGCTGCTTGAACAAGCTGACGCGGAACCGCCCCTCATCCGCCCCGACGACGTAGGAAAAGTCCACGCCCCCTTCGTCCTCGAGGATCTTGCGATGCTTGGGCGCCAGAGTCGGGTACATGAGCCGTTCCATGTCGGCCTGCGTCAAGGGGCGCATTTCCATGCGGCGAATGTCGCCGCGCAGACGCAGCATCGGTGGTTGGCCGACCTTCAAGTGCAAGTCCGAAGCTTCCATCTTCATGCACATGCGGAAGAGCTTGTTGGCTTCGGGTTCTTTCTTGACTTCCTGCGGTGGCACTTTTAGTTCCGGCGGAATTGCTTCATCCGGGACTTTGATCGGGGCATCGTTCGTCTTAACGACTCCACGGATGGTCATGGGCATACTCCAACGGTTGAGTTTCCGGTTTGTCTGCGGTCAGTCCTGGCCAGTTCGGTAGGATTTGTGGCACGGTCCGACGGCGCTGATTATCTCAGAGGGAAAGCCTCATGTCAAACGCACCGGCACGCCGCACTGGGCGAGGTAGTCCTTGGTGGCCCGAATGCCATATTCATTGTAGTGGAAAATACTCGCAGCCAAGGCGGCGTCGGCCAATCCCGCGGTCAACGCCTGGAGCACGTGCTCCGGGGAGCCCGCGCCGCCGCTGGCGACCACGGGAATCGTCACGGCCTGAGCAACCGCCTTCGTCATTTCCAGGTCGTAGCCAGCCTTGGTCCCGTCGGCATCCATTGACGTCAAGACGATCTCACCGGCGCCAAGTTCCTCGACGCGCCGCGCCCAGGCCACCGCTTCCAGGCCGGTCGGAATGCGGCCGCCGTTGACGTATACTTCCCAGATCGTACGGCCGTCTTTCTGGACTCGACGTGGATCGATGTTGACCACCGTCGCACAGCGGCCGAATCTTCCGGCAACTTGCGCGACCAGGTCCTGATTGCGGACTGCGGCGGAGTTGATGCTGACCTTTTCGGCGCCGGCCTGGATCAAGCGTGTGGCGTCTTCCAGGGTGCGGATGCCGCCGCCCACGGTGAAAGGCATGAAGATCTCTTCGGACACGCGGCGCACCACGTCGAGCATGATGTCGCGACCTTCGTGGCTGGCGCTGATGTCGAGAAAAACCAGTTCATCGGCGCCATCTTCTTCATACCGCCGCGCCACCTCGACGGGATCGCCGGCATCGCGCAGGTTGAGGAAATTGATGCCCTTGACGACTCGTCCACGATCCACATCAAGGCAAGGAATAATACGTTTGGAGAGCAAGCGTGACTCCTCACGCCTTCGCCACGGCTGCCGCGAAGGGTAAGGTCATTATAGTTGATAAGGATGGAAGGGCAAAAGGACGGGGCCCCAGGGGATGGATCAGTTTCCTGTAGGTCAGCCTTTCTACGCTTACGGGACCAGCAAAACGTCAGGCTAGAAAGGCTGACCTACGGCAAACTGACCCGCTATGGAGTTGCAAACCCGGTGCGCTCGCAGAGCCTGGCCTTGTAGGGTGCGTGTGAACCCACCCGCCGATCATGGTTGCTCGGGCGCGCCATTCGCCATGACTCACAGCATATAGGTCACCCGCTCGCGCAGTTGCTTTTGGCGTTCGCCGGTCTTATGCCGATAATATCGCCACGAGTAAAAGAGAAGAGCCACGGACAATGCCGCCGCGGCGCAAACGAAAAACTCCATAAGCGTTCAACTCCAGGACGGGAGGCCTTGTTTCTGTTCCTTGCCAAACTCTACCTCACTGAGTTCGGGCAAGCAAATCGGCAAGTCCGTTTGCAAAATAAAACGACGCCCCTAGACAAGAAGTAGACAAGGAGACTGGGAGACAAGGAGACACGGAGAAGAGGATGAGGGGTTTGAACTCCTTGTCTGCTGTTCTCCTTGTCTCCTGGTCTTCGCCGCGAATGCTCGAATATCCCACACTGCTGGTGCATGGCTGGGCGCGAGCCGCGCAGGTTGACGGCAGCCTCGCCTGGACGCGAGTCATCACGGATAGCGCTGGCCAACCGCTGGGGTTCGGCCGATTCGTGGGGGACCCGCGCGGTTCCTGGTTCTCCTGGCTGCGCCAACTTGGCGTCGAGGTCCATGAGGCGCAGGACGCTTCCGATCTCATGACGCTGACGCGTTCCTGGGGCATTTTTCGCGGTTGGGACGTTCATGATGCCGAGGGACGCCATGTTGGAAGTTTGAATGGGAAGGTCGTGGTTACGGGTGAAAACGAGCTGATCGGCTACCTGGATCTGCAAGAGAGGCGCATGGTGGGCCCATCCAATCGCTGCGTGGCGAATTTTGCCGTCAAGGAGGACACACGTCTCGAATTGACGTTTACTGAGGAACTGCCGCCGAACCCGTTCCTGCGCATGCTGCTCTTGGGCTGTATCTTGACGCTGGACCCGAACCCACCCTGCACCTGAATCATTCGATCGTTACTTCGCCGCGCAGGCCAGCTAATCCTTCGCTGCCGACGTGGATGGTGCGCTCGCCGACCTGAACGTTGAACATGTCGTCGAGCGGTTGATAGCTGATGAAAAGCACGATGGCGCCGGGCATCAAGCCGAGGGTTTGCCAATGGCGCAGGCGGTCGGAATTGTCGTCCTGCGCTTCGCGGATGACGACGCGCTGGCCCGCGCGGAAATGGTGCAGCGGTTTGAGGTCGCGTTTTTGCAGGTCGCCGCGCGCCGTTGGGATCGGATGGCCATGCGGGTCTTCGAGCGGTTCGCCCAGGTGTGCGGCCAGGGCTGCTTCAAGCCGCGGCGAGATCGCGTGTTCGAGAGCGTCGGCCTCGGTGTCCACCTCGCTCCAGTCCAATCCGAGCACGCGCGTGAGAAAGAGTTCGACAAGCCGATGCCGGCGAATGACGCGCCGCGCCTGAGCAATGCCCGCATCGGTCAGCTGCGCCCCTTGGCCAACGCCGTAACTGATCAGCCGCGCCGCCTCCAGACGCTTGAGCATGCCGGTGACGGATGGTGCCTTCACCCCAAGCTGCGATGCGATGTCAATGGGCGACACCAACTGCTCCGCGCCTCCCAGGCTATGGATGGCCTTCAGGTAATCCTGCACGGCGGGCGTGAGCTGGTCCTTCATGGAATTCGGTCGCTCGCGGGTAGCGGTTCGATTCGCAATCGTTGGCCCTATTATATGGCTCCCCGTGAGTGTAGTCGTCACGCGCAGCGTGACGACTACACTCTGGCGAGTTTCACCGCACCCGACGATCCGGCATGCGCCACGGCCCAGGTTAGCCACAGCGACAGGCCGAAGGAAAATCGCAGACCCATCTGGACGATGACCCACCAGAGCGTGAAGTTGAGCATGTCGCCGACTTCGACCAGGGCTTTCTCCACTTCCTCCGCCACCATGCGGCGTGGGTTGATGTAGCCGAACGAAACGACGCGCACCACGTGAGCAGTCCGCGAGCGCAACCAGTATTCCGCCTGGTCGAAGTATTTTTCAAGTACATCGCGATCGATCTGCCCGACGACATAAAGGCTGAAGGCATCGAAGCCCGCCATCGCGATGCCAAACGGCAGGACGGCAAACAGGGCAGGCCAGTACTCGAGCAGGCGCTCGACCGTCAAGCCGTCGTCGCTGCTGCCGGCGGCCGGGAAGATGAAACGCGACGCCAGCACCTGGGCGATCCACAGCCCCAAAGCCAGGAGCGCCGGCAGAAACATCGACCAGGTCCAGAAGATCGTACGATATTCGCTGACGAGCTTGAGCAAGTGCGGCCAACGTTTGGGTCCCGCCAGCACCAGCTTGGCGACGCTCTGATACTGCGCGAGCCGGCGGAACGTACCCGCAAAGAACATCAGCGCAAAGTAGAAGTCGAGAAAGTGAATCAGGCTGAGCGACCAGAAGCTGTTCATGATCAGGGCAACTCCACCAGCTTGCGCCAAACCCATTCGAGCGTGAGCAAGCCGAGCAGAATTCCGAAGAACCACCAGACCATCGGCGCGTTTTGCCAGGGCTTGGTTTCGTCGCGAGTTTCCTTGCGTTCAATCCGCCGCGCCAGCCGTTCGACGATTTCTTCGACCGTTTCCGGCGTGTACAGCTTGCCGTCGGAGCGTTCCGCCAGGCTTTGCATCAGGCTCCAGTTAGTCGAGAGATCGAGCAGTTCTTTTTGCTCGCGTGGCAGGATGCGGAAGAGGTCGCGTCCCTTGACTGCGGCATCCTTGTCGTCGCTCGGCGCCGCGATTTGCTCGCGATACTGTGGGATATCCAGCTCCATGCGATACGTTCCCTGGGCAAGATCGCGCACTTTCGCTTCGAGCAGATTCGGCTGCCGTGGATGAGCCAGCAGCGGGACGACAGCGATCAACTCCTCCGTTCCGTCGGCATTCTTGCGATGCAGCTTGGCCCGCGCCGGGGAGGGGCCTTTGAGTGGCGGCAGGGTCTCGCTCAAACGTACCGCCAGATCGACCTCCTGGCCGTCCGTGTAGACCGGCTCGCGCGAGCCGTAGCGGAGATGGCGATTGCCTGCGGGCAGCAGTTTCTCCGCCGCCGACCAGCGCGCGAGTTGCCCCCAGAAGCGATGGTGATACGTGTCGCCGACGCGAAACCGCCAGCGCCAGGTGCTATCCAGGCCGACGAAGAGCACCCGCCCGAATCCATAGTTTTGCTGGACGAGAATACCTGTATCGTTTTCCTCGCCCTTGTTGGTCACGGCGGGACCCGGCGACGGCGCCAGCAGCACCGACGCGGCCGGCTTGCGCTTGCCGACGATGCCCCAAAAATGCTTCGGCAACTCGGCCCACGCGTCGCTGCCTGGCTCGTCATTCAGATTCAGGAATGGCCGCAGCTTCCCCTCGCTGGTGACGCGCAAGGCGAAGCCGTTATCCTTGCGCCATTCCATCGGTTCGGTGATCGGCAGCATCTTCGCGAGTGGATCGCCCTCCACATTGTCCGCCTTCATGTACGCCAGCGGCAGATGGCGATTGCCCGCTACCAAGATCAGCGTGCCGCCGCGCTCCGATACGTACCTCTCCAGCCGGCGGCGATCGCCGATCGGCAACTGCTCCGGCGCGACATCGCCCAGGAGAATGCAATCGTAATCCAGCAGCGGATCGGCGTCTTTACTCTCCGCCTTCGGCTCCGGCAGCTTCGATTTTGGCAGGCCGGCCTTGTCGAGTTGATCGTCCTTGAGCAGCCCGATGCGCGGCTGGGAGAAGACCACACGCTCCAGGGCGATGGTCGGATCGCGTAGGAGGGCGTTGGCGAGATAGTGGTACTCCCAGCGTGCGTCGCCATCCACCAGCAGTACCTTCGCCTTGTCTTCAGCGACGCGGACCACGCGCGACACCGTGTTATTCGCCAGCGTGATCTCCTGGTTCCCCTTGCTGGTGGCCTTCACCGTAAGCCCGTGCGTGCCGGCGTGCTCCATCTTGGCCTGGAAACGAACGCTGTAGACATCGTCCTTGCCCTTATGCGCGATTGTTTGCCGATGTTCCGGCAACACCGGCTTGCCTTCGAATTGCAGCTCAACGGTCATGTCCTGGGCGGACATATTGGTGACCTTGCAGCGAATCTCCACGGGGAGCGTCAGGTTCTTGAAGACCTTGGTTGGCGCCTGCACATCGAGAATCATTACATCACTGGGCGGCTCCCTGGGGCCGATCACGACCGGAAAGATGGGAAGGCGTTGCTTACCCAACTCGTCGGCCCGGCTCAGCGGCGCAGCGCCGACGTTGTGCTGCCCGTCGCCGAACAGCAGGATGCCGAGCAGTGGCTGTTCGCGGCTCGACGTGAGCTTCAGGAGCGGCTGATGCAAATCCGTGCCGAAGGTTTCCTGCTTGCTTTTGGTGTCCGCCAGGTGCTCGAAGAGGTGCGCCGCCGACAACTCCGCGGTCTGCTGATGAAAGCCGATAATCTCGACCTGGTGCCGCTCCGCGAGCCGTTGGATCAGGTTCATGCCATCGGAACCGAGAATGTTCGCGATGACCTGCTTGCGCGAAAGCGAGCCCGGGCGATCCGTGACGTCCATGCTGGCCGACAGATCGACGGCGACACGCACGCGGCCGGGCGTTTCCTCGACGCGCTCGTTCGCCAGGTGCGGCTGCAAGCCGACGACGATCCAGAGTACGAACAGTACAAGCATGCGCAGCGACAACAGACCGAGCGCATGCCGGCGCTGGATCAGCCACAGCTCGTACCGATAGAGCGACAGGACCAGGGCGACGGGCGCCACGAGAATGAGCGCAAGCAGCGCCATCTGCCAGGTCGGACCGAGATCGGCCCAGCGCGGCGCCAGGATGAGAAAGGTGTCTTCAGAATTGAGCGGCACCTTGAACATTCGCTAGAGTCCCCGCGCCAGCGCCATGCGGCGCGTCATCCACACTTCCGAACACAACAGCCCCAGCACGCCCAGCAGCAGCAGCCACCACAATTCCTCGCGGCGCGAATCCGACGATCCGATTGACGGCGCTGCCGGGCCGTCGTCGTTCCAGACCACCGGCAAGCGGTCGCGAACTTTGCGCCAGTCGAGGTCCGTGCAACGCGTCAGATTGGATTCACGCAAATCCGGCGGCACGACGAACGACCACGCGCGTCCCTTGGCCTCGCGCGCCTGATAGAGGCCGACAGCGCCGGTGTTCGGGTACGTCCACGGCCAGTTCTTGACGTCGAAGATTTTCGCCGCAGCTTCTGGGCTGTGCAGCGTCAAGCGGGAGATGCCGACGCCTGGATCCGGGAGTCGAATCGGGGCGCCATCGCGGAGCGTGCTCGCCGTCTGCTTGGCGCCTGCCAGGTAGTAAACGAGTTCGTTGACCAGCACGGGAAACTCCGCGACATTCGGCAGCGTCGAGCCCCAGCGCCGGTCGAGCGGCGTGGTGCATAACATCACGCGCCCCTTCTTGTACGGTATCTCGATCAAGAATGGATCGCCGTTCGCAAGAAGGGCGACCGGCATGGCACGATCCTTGGCGCCGATCTGCGCCTTCAACCATTTGGCGAAGCGCACCTGGTTCATGACGCCGTCCGCCGCGGTGCGGAACAACTCGAGGGCCGGATGCTGAAACGTGCGCGGCTCCGGCTGCATGCCGTCCTGCGACGACGCGACTTCGGCGAGCCGCGCCGGCAGCCAACCCTGGCCCTGACGGTAGAGCTGATCGTTGTAAAATGTTTTCTCACGCGAGACTCGCTCACCGACGACGATCAGCAGTCCACCCCCCTCGGCCAGGAAGCGATCCAGCGCGTCGATCGCGCCGGCATCAAGGCGAGGCACATCAGCCAGCACGATCACCGCCGGCCTCTCTGTGTCAGCGGCCTCGGGAAGAATTGCCGTGGGCTTTAGCAAGAGATACGGCGTGGCTCGCTTGACCGACATCGCCCGTTGCAGAAAAAAGCTACTGCTCTCTGGCGACAATTTCTTGTCGCCGTCTACAAGCAGAATCGGCAGGTCCTTGACGACCTCGATGACGATGTGCTGCGCGTTGTCGGTAGTCAGCGCGTCGTCAGCTTGATCGGCCTCAAGAAGGAACGATACGACGTGCTGGCCCTCCATTTCGAAGCGGTGCTGGTAGCTCAAGGGAATCTGTCCCTGTTTCAGATCGATCTTGTCCGGTAGGGCGAGGTCCTTGACGGGCTGTCCATCGATCGCGACTCTCAACTTGCGGGGCGGGACGTACTTGGAGAAACCGTCGAGGTGCAATGCGCTTTGCAGCGTGATCTTTTGGCCTGCCTTGACAACGCCACGCGAGGCTGTCAATGGCGCGAGCGAGAAATTCGGGATGGACTTTGGGAGGTCGGCGCCGACCTTGACGACGCGGAGTGAAGGAACGGCGTCGCCGTTTGTGTTGGCGCGCTGCCCATCCGATTGCCATTGATTGCCGAGATTTTCCAGGGCAGAAAGCGTTTCGAGGTCGGCCCAGCCGTGCAGTTGCTGGTCGGTAAAGACGATGATCTCCTGCGCCGTCGCCTTGCTGCGTGATTGCAGGTGCTTCCACGCTTCGGAAAGTGTGCCGGGCATATCCGGGTTGCCACGCGGCGCCGGCAGGGCGTCGAGCTTGGCGCGCAAGTCGCTCATGTCGCTGCTGAAGTCTTCTTGCCAAACTAGCGGCGGCTGCCGGCCGATGACAATGGCGAAGCGGTCGCCGTAGGTCGCTTGCTCCAGGTGTGCTTTGGCTGTCCGCACCCCCTCTTCCCACGGCGTTGGTTGGCCAGCGTGCCTGACCCCCATGCTGTAGGAGCCATCAAATATCAAAACGATGTCGCGCGTGGAGCGATCACGCAACGGCGCGAGCCAGGGGCTGGTCGAGACCGGCGTTGCCAGCGCGATGACGATCAGCGCGATCATCGCCATGCGCATAAACATGAGGAGGATTTCGTCAAGCCAGCGCCGTCGCTGGGCGACGCTACTGTCGGGCAGAAACTGCATCGCGCCCCAGTCCATGACGTCGAAGCGGTGCCGTTGTAAAAGGTGCAAGAGGATCGGCACCGCCAGCGCGAACAGGCCGAAAAGGATCGCCAGATTTTCGAGGCGGAAGTTCATTGGAGTGTCGTTGGTCCCGGCCGCTTGCGGCTTAGCGCTCGCAAGGCGCCGAGCGAGCGCTAGATCGCAAGCGGCGTAAATCAGAACCGCCGCGCCAGCCGCTTCATCAGGTAAACGCCCAGGGCGCGGTCCACCGGCTCATCGGTCCTCATTAGATGATAGTCGATTTGCAGGTTCGATGCTTGCACGCGCAGCGATTGGCGGAAGGATTCGAAGTTCTGCAGATAACCGGAGCGAATCGCCCCCGGATCGACCATGCGCAGTTGATTCGCGATCTCCAGATTGCGGAACTGGGTGTGCCGCTTGAACGGAAAATTCATCTCTTCCGGCGCGAGGATGTGGAAAAGCAGAATTTCGTGGCGGCGATGGCGCAGATGCCGCAGGGCGTGGACCAGGTGACTCACCTGATCGAAGCAATCGGAGAAGATCACCACCATGCCGCGAGCACGTAGTTGCCCTGCAAGGCGGTCCCAGATCGGTGCGAGTTGCGTCTCGCCGCCCGGCGTGGTTTTTTCGAGGGCGTGCAGAATTTGCAGTAACTGCTTGGACGTGGAACGCGGCGGCAACATCGTCCGCACCACGTGATCGTGGACTACCAGCCCAACCGAATCACGCTGGTGCAACATCAGATACGCCAGCGATGCAGCCAAATATTGCGCGTACTTAAACTTGCTGATGCTTGCGCCGCGGTACGCCATGCTGCCGGACGCATCGACGAGAAGGTGAGCGTGCAGGGTCGTCTCCTCCTCGTGTTCCTTGATGTAGTAGCGGTCGGTTTTTCCGTAGGCGCGCCAGTCGATGTGGCGAATCTCGTCGCCGGGGTAATACTGGCGATGCTCGGCGAACTCGACGCTGAAGCCTTTGTAGGGACTTTTATGGACGCCGCTCAGGAAGCCTGTGACGACGTTGCGCGCAATCAGGCTGAGCCGGCCATACTTGGCGAGCGTGGTCGGGTCGAAGAGGGATTTTGCGGCGGGCATCGATTGTTTCCCGGACCCGCCATGAATGGCAGGTTATATCACTGTGGATGCCGCCTTTTCCTGCGGCAGCGGAATTTCTTTCAACAAGCGCTCGATGATATGGTCCGTGGTGATCCCCTCGGCGTCGGCGTGGAAGGTCGTGATCAGGCGATGCCGCAGCACGGGATAGGCGATCTCACGGATATCCTGCGTGGTCACGTGCAACCTGCCGTGTAGCAGGGCGCGTGCTTTGCCGGCGAGAATCAGGTACTGGCTGGCGCGCGGGCCGGCGCCCCAGGAGACGAGTTCCGGCAGGAACGTCGGCGTGCCTGGCTCCTTGGGCCGCGTCGCGCGCACCAGGTCGGCGGCGTACTGGAACACGTGGTCGGCCACGATCACCTGCCGGACCAGCTCCTGCAACTGCATGATCTTCTCGGCCGACAGAACATGCGCGAGCGGAGACGGTTTGCCGGCCGTCGTTTGCTTCATGATTGCCAGTTCCTCGGCCCGGCTCGGGTAGGTGACGGCAATTTGAAACATGAATCGGTCGAGCTGCGCCTCCGGCAGCGGATAGGTCCCTTCCTGCTCGATCGGGTTCTGGGTAGCGAGCACGAAGAATGGCCGCGGCAGCGCATAGGAATGGCCCCCCGCTGTGACGTGATATTCCTGCATCGCCTCCAAGAGGGCGGCCTGCGCCTTCGGCGGCGTGCGGTTGATCTCGTCCGCGAGAATCATGTTGGCGAAGAGCGGCCCCGGCAAGAATACGAACTTGCGCTGGTGCGTGGCCGGATCGTCCTGCAAGATGTCGGTGCCGGTGATGTCGGCCGGCATCAGGTCCGGCGTGAACTGAATCCGCTTGAACGAGAGATCGAGAATCTTCGCCAGCGTGCTGACGAGCAGTGTCTTCGCCAAACCCGGCACGCCGACCAACAAACAGTGGCCGCGGCTGAACAGGCCGATCAGCAGTTGCTCGATAACGTTGTTCTGGCCGACAATGACCTTGCCAAGCTGCTCGGTGAGTGCCCGAAAACTGTCACGCAGCTCGGCGATCATCGATTCTTCCGCAGAGGATGCCATAAGGATTCTCGCAGCGGCGAGGCGGGAGTGTGAAGGTTCGGCTAGCTGGGAAGCAGACGCATAGGTTAAAATACGAAATCGCGATCCATAGTACAAAGGCAGTCCAGGGGTTGTGAACGGTGAAACACGACGCGATTTGACCGGTAGTATCCAGGCACGATTGAACTCTGCACGAAGGATTCTGATCATGCAATTTTCGCTTGCCCTTGTTGCAATCCTGGCGATCTCCCAATCCGAACCACTCGGTCCCGGCGATCACAAACGCCCGCTGACCGTGGACGAACTGAAACGCCCGTACTGGGTCCATGTGCCGCCCAAGTACGATCCAAAACAGCCCAGCGCCGTTGTCCTCGTCCTGCACGGCGCGCTCATGGACGGCAAACTGATGGAAGGCTTCTCGGGCCTGAGCAGAACCGCGGATGAGCACAACTTCATCGCTGTCTATCCCAGCGGCACCATGGCTACCTGGAACGCCGGCCTGTTCCCGGGCGAGAAGAACAACAAGACCGACGACGTGAAATATCTTGGCAAGGTGCTCGACGACGTCGAGAGCGCCTTCAAAGTAGACAAGAAACGCATCTACATCACCGGTCTTTCTAATGGCGCGATGATGTCGTATCGGCTGGCATCGGAAATGTCGGAGCGCATTGCCGCCATCGCCCCCGTCGCGGGAACTCTGGCACTCGACAAGTATGCGCCGAAGCGGCCTGTTCCCGTCATCCATTTTCATGGCACCAAGGACCTGCTCGTCCCTTTCAACGGCCCCGACAGGAAAAAAGATGCGTTCGCGTTGATGAAATTCAAGTCTGTGAACGACACGATCCAGGCCTGCGTCAAGGCCAATGGCTGCAACCAGAAACCAACCGAGACCGAGATCGAGGCGAGAGCCGACAAACTCAAGGTGATCCGCAAGGACTACGGCAAAGGCAAGCACGGCGCCGAGGTGATCCTCTACGTCGTGGAAAACGGCGGCCACACCTGGCCTGGTGTCACACTTTTGCCGGCGTTTCTGGGCGCGTCGACCAAGAACATCTCCGCGAATGAGGTGATGTGGGAGTTTTTCAGGCGGCATCCGCTGAAATAGTGCGTGATCTAATTGCCGCTTGCGGCGTAGCAAACCCGAAATGCAACGCGAACGCTAAACGGCAAGCGGGTCAATCCATCAATTTCCGAAATTCCTCAAACAGATAGGTGCTATCGTGCGGCCCCGCGGAGGCCTCGGGGTGGTACTGCACGCTGAAGACGGGGTAGCGCATGTGGCGCATGCCTTCGAGCGTCTGGTCGTTGAGGTTGATGTGCGTCGACTCGACGTCGGCAGGAAGCGTCGTGGGATCGACGGCGAAGCCATGGTTTTGCGTGGTGATCTCCACCTGCCCGGTCTTCTGATTGAGCACCGGCTGATTCGCGCCGCGATGGCCGAACTTTAGCTTGAAGGTTTTCGCGCCGAACGCCAGGCCAAGCAGCTGGTGCCCCAGGCAGATGCCGAAGATCGGCTTCTTGCCGAGGAGCTGGCGGATGTTTTCAACGGCGTAAGTCAACGGCTCCGGGTCGCCGGGTCCGTTCGAGATGAAAACGCCGTCGGGGTTGAGGGCCAGTATGTCCTTCGCGGAAATCGAACCCGGCACTACGGTCACTTCGCAGCCGAGTTGCACCAGGCAACGCGGGATGTTCCACTTCATGCCGAAATCGAGGGCCACCACGCGGAGCGGCTTCTTGCTCTTGTGCAACTCCTGCGTGTTGAACGGACTGTTGAAGCCTTCGCGCCACGCGGATGACTTCTCGGGCATGACGGTCCTGGCAAGATCGCGGCCGACAATGCTGGGGCACGATTTGGCTTTTTTCACGAGCGACGCATCGTCGAGGTCCACAGTGGACAGGACTCCCATCATGGCCCCGCGGACGCGTATTCTGCGCACCAGGGAGCGCGTGTCGATTCCTTCCATGCCGATGATCTTATGCTCGGCCAAATAGTCGTGCAGCGATTGGTGTGAGCGGAAGTTGCTGGGGATGCGGGTGCATTCACGCACTACAAATCCTTCGACTTGCGGCAATCCCGACTCGCGGTCTTCGCTGTTGATGCCGTAATTGCCGATGAGCGGGTAGGTCATCGTCACGATCTGACCGGTGTAGGAAGGATCGGTAAGAACTTCCTGGTATCCGGTCATGCTGGTATTGAAAACGACTTCACCGGAGGTTTCGCCGAGGGCGCCGAAGCTGCTGCCGGTGTAAACGGCGCCGTCTTCGAGTGCAAGCTTAGTCGTGGATCCCGCCATTGCTGGTCCTCGTGGAATGGGCGCTTTCGTTCATGATATGGGAATTGACGCGGATCGTGGGGTGGGTCGAGCGCAACGAGGCTCACCGAATTGGCTCACCCAGAGGCGCAAAGGCGAAGAAAAGGTTCGGGAACTGGCCAACCTGCGAGGATTCCTTTAACGGCTGAAGCTGTTTTCTCTCAGAGTCTATCCGGGAAGCCCGTGGATGGGAGGGCTCGGCTCCTGCCGAGCCGCTGAGACGTTGAATTTTCCGCGGCTTCACGGCTCGGCGGGAGCCGAGCCCTCCCGAAAAACGGCCTTTCCGGATAGCTTCTCACTCTGCCTTCTTTGCGGCTTGGCGCCTTTGCGTGAGATGATCTGCTACGGACCAGGCGAAGGCAACGCCGCGTGGAGCAGATCGCGTCAACTGACTTAGCCGCGTGTCCAGCGTTCCCAAAGTTGCTGCGGGGCGCTGAGCAAATCCCGCCAGCTAAGGCCGCGGCGCAGTGATTCGTCGATGATGGCGCAGACGAGCAGGGCGACACCAATGACGACTGGTTCGAGCGAGTCCTTGATCTCAGCCATCTGGATCAGATTGCGCAGCAAGCACAGGATGGCCGTGCCTATCAACATGCCGACCGTTATGCCTTCGCCGCCGCGCAAACTGCAACCGCCAAGGACGGCGCCGGCGATTGCATAGAGTTCCATGAAGTTACCCGTCGAGGACGCTTGTACCGAACTGATCGAAAACACATCCATCAGGGCCGCAATTGCTGCAAAAAACGAACACAGGACGTAGGCGAGTATTTTGTAGAAATCAACGTTGATGCCGGAGTAGCGGGCTGCTCTTTCATTGCTGCCGATCGCGAAAAAGTATCGGCCATGGATGGTGAAGTGCAGAAAGATGCTGCCGGCAACAAAGAGTCCGAGCAACAGCCACAAGAAGATCGAGATCGACAGGAACGAGCCGTTGAAAAAGGCGCTCCAATCGGCGATGGGAGCGGCGATGCGGGGAATCTCGTCGTTGAGAATCCAGCGCGCAGCGCCGCGAAAAGCGAACAGGCCACACAGGGTCACAACGAACGCCTGCAAGCCGAGGTAGGTTACCAGGAAGCCGTTGACGGCCCCGATCAAGGCGCCAGAGAGTAGGACGACGACAATGGCAGCAGGAATCGGCACGTGGTGGTCGACAACGAGCCAAGAGAAGATCGCGGCGCAGAAGCAGATGACGGAGCCTATGGACAGATCGACGCCGCCCGTCACGATCAACAAGCCGGCGCCGAGGCACGAGATGCCATAGATGCCGATACGTTTGGTGAGGTTGAAGTTGTTGCTGCCCCAGGCCTCTTGATCCGTAAAGGCCAGGATGAGGACATAGAGCAGGCAGAGAAACGCGAAGATACCGGTGAGTTTTTTCATGTCCGGGACTCTCCTCCCGTGGCGAGGTGCATGATAGCTTCTTCCGTCAACTCGGCGCGGTGCAGGGAGCCAGCCAACGTTCCCGCGTGCATGACGAGGACGCGGTCGCTGATGCCGAGAATTTCTTCCAGGTCGCTGGAGATCATCAGGATGCCGGCGCCCTGATGGGCCAGGTCGTCCATGAGGGCGTAGATCTCGCTCTTGGCGCCGACGTCGATGCCGCGCGTCGGTTCGTCGAGGATCAGCAGCTTGGGCGTCCGGCTGAGCCACTTGGCCAGAACGACTTTTTGCTGATTGCCGCCGGAAAGGTTGCCGACCATCTGACCGATGCCAGGCGTGCGGACCATGAAACGCTCGCACATCGCCTCTGCGAGCCGTTCCTCGCGGCTGCGTTGCAGAAACCCAAATCGACTCAACGCCGGCAAGCTCGCGATGCTGATATTGTGCTTGACGCTGTCGGTCAGGATGAGGCCTTCGATGCGGCGATCTTCGGGGATGAGAAAAATCCCCGCGGCAATCGCGTCCGCCGGCTTGCGGACCGCGATGGGTTTGCCATCGATCGTGACGGCGCCTGTCAATTTCCGGCGCACGCCGAAGAGCGTTTGCGCGAGTTCGGTGCGTCCCGCGCCCATCAGACCGGCCATGCCGACGATTTCCCCCGGCTCGATTGTGAAAGTAATCCCCGGCTGCGCCGGCAGCCAACGCAGGTCTTTGACTTCGATGCCGGTGCGAGCGAGCGGTGTCTTGGCTTGATGCTGACGCTGGAAGAATTGCTTTAGCTCGCGGCCAACCATCAGCTGGACGAGGGCGCGATGGTTGATCTCGCCGCGGCGCAGCTCCCCGGCATTCTTGCCGTCGCGCAGCACGACGACGCGATCGGCGATGATCTCGACCTCTTTGAGCCGATGCGAGATATAGAGGATGCTGATGCCTTGCGTTTTGAGTTCCTTCAAGACGGAGAAGAGTCGCGCGGTCTCCGTCTCGGTCAAACTGGAGGTCGGCTCATCGAGGATCAAGAGCCGGGATTGCAACGAAATCGCCCTCGCTATCTCCACGAGTTGCTGCTGCCCGAGCGAGAGTTGGTGGACCAGTGTGCGTGAAGGGATAGTGAGGCCAAGCCGATTGGCAATCTTCGCTGCGTTGTCGTGAAGGCGACGTTGATCGATCAGCTTCAGCAAACCACCCCAGGTCGGTTCGCGGCCGAGAAAGATATTGCCGGCAATGTCGAGATCGCCGGCCAGATTCAGCTCCTGATGAATGAGCACAATGCCGAGATGCTCGGCCTCCTTGACGCTGCGCACAACAATGGGTCGTTGGTCCATCTCAACGGTCCCGGCGTCGGGCTGGTAGACGCCGGCGAGTATTTTCATCAGCGTCGATTTGCCGGCGCCGTTCTCGCCGACGACCGCCAGGACTTCGCCGGACTGGATTTCGAGTTGGACGTTCTGCAAGGCGCGCACACCGGGGAAAGCTTTGTCGATGCCGGTGGCACAAAGATGTGGTGGCATGAGGATGGCGCGAGGCGCGCTCCGCCTTTATTTCCCCAGGATCTTGTTCACTTCCGCCTCGAACGTATCGACGTTGTCCTTCGTGATGACGCGGTGCGGGACAAAAATGCGTCCGCCGTCTTCAATACCGGGCCAGGTTTTGAGGATGTCGTCCTTGCCGTTGGCGAAGTGGGCGAGGACCTTGATCGATTGGTAACCGAATTCATAGGGGTTTTGCACGATGGTGCCGATGATTTCGCCCTTGCGAATGCCGTCAAGCGTTTGCGGATTTTCGTCGAAGGCGACGATGGCGGGCTTCTTCGGGTTGGCGGAGCCTCGCACCGCCCGCAAGATCGCTGGCGGGTTGTACTCCCAGAGTCCGATCATGCAGGCGACATCGGGGTGCTTGTTGAGGAGGTCCTCCGCCTTGGCCAGGCATTCGGGTTCCTTGCTGCCGTCGGTCCGCGTGCCAATGAGGATGTATTTGCCGAGTGAAAGGTTGACGGCATCGGCCGGCGTGATCTTGGCGGGCATCTCCTTGGAGTCGATGCCGGCCAGTACATCGAGCACTCCCTGACGCCGTTCCTGGGCGTTGGAGGCGTCCATCTTGCCGACGAAGATCGCGATCTTGCCGCCGTCAGGGATGGCTTGCTTGACCAGTTCCCCTGCCGCGCGGCCAGCGCGATAGTTGTGCGTGCCGATATAGCAACGCCGTGCCGACGTATCGGGAAGATCGTTGTCGGCCATGACGAGCGCGATCTTGGAGGCGACGTTGTTCTTGAAGAAGTTCAGGTTGTTTTCAGGATCGTTCGGACTGACGGCGACTCCCTTGCAGCGGCGGTTCATCAGGTCCTCGATAATCTCGCGTTGCACCTTGGCGGAGTCTTCGGACGGCTTGCGGAATTCCAGTTCGACATCAAACTCCTTGGCCGCGGCCTCGGCGCCGCGCTGGGCGAAGGTCCAGAATCCGTGGGCGTTGTTCGAAACAAACGCCACTTTCGGCTTGCCGCTGGCACGCTGACAGCCGGTAAAATTCAAAGTTAGAGCGAGTGCCGTAATGAGCGCAAGAAGGATGCGATTGGACATGGAGAGTCACCCGGAGAGCCTACTTCGTTTTCCAAGATGCTCTGAAGCTATCCGAAAAATTCTGCAAAGCAAGTGCCGCCCTGTTTTTTTTGCAAAAAGCGCGTGAGCGCTTGCAATGCGGCCACCCGGCATTATGATGGGGTGAACCAACATCAAATGATCCCCACGTGGAGATTCTTATGACGCGATTTCTCTTGGTCTTGATCGGTCTGTTTTCGGCGATCCTGCTTCTGCACGCCGCCGGCCAAGCCGGCGGCGATGGGCCGTCGCCGTGGAAGCCGCTCCTGCCCGCGGACGCCTACAGCGAGTTGACCAAACGCTCGGTCGCCGCCATCGAAGCGACCGCGAAGTCCGGCGTCAAGGACGCGGCCGAGAGAGTCGAGGCCGAAGCAGCGATTCTGGTGGGCTATACCTTGAGCGTCAAGAACCCCACCGAGGAAGCCGTCGGCAAGGTGCGCGGCGCAGCAATCCAGGCGGTGCAAGCGGCACGCAGCGGCGATCTCAAAAAGCCGGCCGGCTTTGGCAAGATGATCGAGGCGGCGCCCAATGCCGCGATCGAGAGAATGCCGCGGAAGGCGTACTTGCAAGAGTTGGCGTGGGTGATGGAAATCTTCAAGGGCAAGGCCAAGGGGGGCGAGGGGCTGCACGCCGAACTGCAATACAGTCCGCCACTCAAGAAGCTGAACGGCATCGAAGCGTTCATCGGCGCGCTCGCCAAGAAAAAACTGAGTGACGACAATCTGGCCAAGGTATCCAAGGAATTGCCGAACCTGGCTTATCGCCTGGCCGTCGTCGGCTCGATCACGCATGAATTCCCGCCGGCGAAGGGGGCAGGGCAGTGGCGCGAGCTGTCGAACCAGATGCGCGATGCGTCGACCGCGCTGGCGGAGGCTGCGCACAAGAAAAACGGCGCGGGAGTCCTGACGGCGGCCACGGCGCTGGAAAATTCTTGCACGCAGTGCCACAGCGTGTTCAAGGGGAAATGATTTCGTTTAGCGTTCAAATGGCGATGGCATTTACATGACACAATTGCAAGCGCGGCGCGAACGCTAAACGGGGATCGGGTCATTTGGTCGGCTTCTGCAGCGGAATCACCGGCGGCGTCGCGTTCTCTGCCGGGGCGTTGCGCAATTGGCCGTAGCGCACGTGCTCGAACGGATCGGGCAGGTTCAACGCGAGGAATGGCACGGGCCGATCTCGCGTCGGAGTCCAGGTTTTAAGTGCTGCATCAAGGCTTGCCTCAAACCCCGGCTCGCCCAGGGCGGCGTGATCCTTTGCCGGCTGGGCCAGGATTGGGATCGGCAAGGGGGCATGGATGTCGACCGACGGCAAGCGGAGCAGCGGCGTCGCCGGCAGCTCGACTGGCGCCGGCGCGGCTGTCCTGTCCTGAAAGGCCAGGAGCGGCGTCGCTTTACGCAAAGCTCCAGGCTTCACGTCACGCCGCGGCGGAGCCGCCAGACGCACCGGCAGCCCGGCATAGGGCTTAATCGGCAGGTAGATTTCTTCGAGCAGCCGGGGCGTCTTCCACGCGAGCGGCCGGGCCGCAAACGTCGCTGCCGAGGCAGTGCCGCCGGGCGCGAGCAGGTCCGCCAGCCGCTTATCAGCTTTCTCGGCGGCAGGCTGGGCGAAGGCGGACTGGGCTATCATCAAAAAACAAACTATTGCGAACATTCGTTTCATGGGATCACCTCGAATCGGGTCCCAAGGGTTCGCTGCGCTCACCCTTGGGCTTGAAACCACTCACCACTCAAAATCTATCCGGAATGGCCGTTTTTCTGGAGGGCGAGGCTCCTGCCGAGCCGTGAAGCCGCGGAAGATTTAACGTCCCAGCGGCTCGGCAGGAGCCTCGCCCTCCCATTCACGGGCTTGCCGGATAAACTCTCACTTCTTCACTTCAATTACCAGCTTGACCGGCGTGCCTTCCTTCGGCAGCACCTTGGTGTTCACTTCCAGCTTCATGATGCCTTCCTGCTTGATTGTCAGTTCGGTTTGCAACACGGTTTCGCTGGTGACCGGGAAGATCGCCATCAGGGTGCCGGAATAGTCGGCGCCGTAAATCTTCTCGTCTTTGGCGGCGTCGGGCGAGGTCATGGTTGAGCCAGTGAAACGCCATTCGATGTTCTTGGGGAACGGCTTGCCGTTGCGGGAATCGACCATTGCCTTGTCCATGGTCACTCTGCGGTCGAGGCCGGTGGAATCCGGGATAAGAAAGAACACGTTGACCGCCGGTCCCTTCGGCTCCCCTTGGCCCATGATCGGCTTGCCCGCCTTGAGCCCAAGCGATTCGAGCGCCTTGTGGACATCGCTCGGCCTGGCGTCGATGATGACGATGGTCTCGTGAGCTTTCTTGCCCTTGGGGGCGGGCCAGCAGGCGATGACTTCGAGCGGGTAGATCTTATCGAGGTTCGGCAGCTTGCGCGGCGCTACTTTCGCGTCGATGGTGACTGTCCTGGCGTCATTATCGACCGTGACACCGGGCGTGCCCGCTTTTTTTTCCTCAGAGGGAAGTTGCGCTCCGAGTGCAACGAAGAGGCCGATGATCAAAACGATCCGAAAGTGTTTCATGGGGTTGCTCCGTTCTTCACTACATTCAACTCTCACGCCACGCCGCAAAAGACCATTCTATTCTTTGCGCCTTTGCGTGAGCCTATTTATCTCCGATACACACCACGACCGTCTCCTTGCCCGCGTTCGGTCCTTGCAGGTTGCAGGTTGCAACGAAAAGCCGGCCGCCGGAAACCACCGGACCGCCGTAGATCATGCCCGGGGCTTGCGTTTCCTTGGCCGTGCCGAGGTCCACCTTCCACGAAGCCGTGCGCGGATCGGTGCCGGACTTCAAATCGATCGCGTGAATGACGCCGCGCAAGTCGCCCACATAAACCGTGTCCTTGGCGATGGCGACCGGAGCGAAGAGCGGCATTTTGGCGTCGTAGATCCACTGGCGCTCGCCCGTGGCCAGATCGAACGCGCGTACCTTGCCGTCGGTCGCGCTAACCACGGCCGAGTTGCCCGACAGCGCCGCACACGCCACCACGCCGCCGGCGATGTCTTTGTGCCATTTGAGCTCGCCCTTCTTGAGATCATATGCGGCAATGAAACCCTTGGCGCCCTTGAGGACGCCGAAGTCGTAGCCGATGGAGCTGCCGGAGACGACGACGGTGTCGCCGAGGACCGACGGTCCGCCCCAGGGATTGAGCTTGAGGGCGGCACGCCAGATGACCTTGCCCGACTTGGTGTCCATACAAAAGAGGGCGCGATCGCCGACTTGTTCCTTGTCGAGATAGGCCGAGCACGCCAGCACCTTGTCGCCGATGACGCTGACCGGCGCATCGACGTGCCATTTGTCCTTGCCTTCCTGCCAGAGCCGTTTGGGATCAGCCTTTGGCAAATTATCCTCGTTGGGCGGAATCGCGAACTTGTCGATTTTCCTGTCGATTTCGTACTTCGCTTGCAGGTCCTTCATGGCTTGGGCCATGATCTTTTGCAAGGAGGGGAGATCGTGCGATTTCTGGTTGAGGGTCGCCTTGTCGATCTCGATGCAGAGGACGCCTCCCGCCCCGCCGCCGATGTAGGCTTTGCCGTCAACGATTGTTGGCGAGCCTTCCAGATGGACGAGAGTGCCAGGCACCGAATGCCGCCAGACAGGCGCGCCCGCCGCCGCATCGAGGCAGTAGAGCAGGGCCCCGTTGGTCTGGTGCATGCCGTCGCCGAAGATGAGGTAATCTTTGTAGACGCCGGGACTCGAAACGGTCGGCAGCTTGAGGTACGGCGTCGTCTTCGCCCAGAGCACGCGAGTCTTGGCATTCGGTTCCGTGGACAGGCACGCAAACTGGCCGGTGTTGAACGCGCCGAGCCCGGAGACGTAGAGTCGATTGCCCGAGGGCAGCGGCGACGCGATGTAGTTGTCCTTCGATTTGAGGGCCCAGAGAATCTTTGGCGATGCAGGGCCAGCTTGGCCGTCGCTGGCGGTGCGCTGGGCGTTGCCGCGGTAGGTGGACCAGGGGTCGGGGGATTGGGCGCGGGCCGCGGATACGACCGTGGCGCCTACCAGAATCGAGAAAAGTAGCCGGAAGTTATTCAGGTCAGTCATTACATCCGTCTCGTAGGTTTTCCGAACCATGATCAGCGATAATTGGGTCGCCCATTACCCATCTTCGAATGCCGTCGAGGAACGTCTGCCTTCTAATGGTGTACACAAACACGACCGTTCCGTTTTCGCCAAAGCACACCGTGACATAGCTACTCTTGCGTTCCCATTCCATCTATGAATTACTGAGCGATCCGTTAGGATTGAAGCTTGCCGGGACGAACGGGCCGCGAGCCGGGTCTGGCGGACTGCCAATGCCGAGAAAAACTACTTTTTCGCGCCATTTCCTTGGTTGTGTGGGTGCGCCAAGGAGCCGTATGACTTCCGCTTCGCTCATGCCGTGTCGAATCCGTGCGACATCACCCGGATTCACCGGATCAGCGAAATAAACGCATATCGCGATAACGAATCCGGCCTCAATCGTTGCCATACCAGAAATCAACCACGACCGACGGGTTTTCATCGGTTCCTCGTTGAGATACCGAAAAACGCAATGTGGTCCGGCGCAGCCGCGCGAGCGCCAAACGGCAAGCGGGCGGGGTCATTCCGTGCCCGCGGCTTTCGGTTGTTCCTCGATGCGGCTGCGCAGCGGGTCGGCCCCGAGCGTGATGTTCTTGGTCAGCACGGTGCCGGAGCTGAGGCGGACGGATGCGCGGTACTGGCCTGGGTCCAGCGTGAAGCGAGCGAGGGGGGCTTCCTGGCCGCCGCGGCCGTTGCCGCCGCAGATGTAGCGGGAGCCGACGAGTTTGTTGTCCTTGTCGTGCAATTCGACCCGGCTGCCGATGACGCCGTCCTTGCTCGCGAGGCTCACAGTCAAGGGCACACGCTTGCCGGAGACGTCGGGGTTCGCCAGCAGGACGACCGAATCCTGGCCTTCGTTGTTGAAGATCATGTCGAGGACGCCGCGGTTCTTGAGATCGACGAGGCTGACGGCCTGGGTGTTGAAGATTCTCTGCGACAGGCCGATCGCTTCGCTGGCATCGTCAAAGGCGCCATCCCCCTTGTTGCGGAAGAAGCGGTTGGAGCCCTTCAAGCAGCCGACGACGAGGTCGAGATGGCCATCGTTGTCGATGTCGCCGAAGGCCGCGCTGGTGGCCCAGAAGGTTCCCGTGGCAAGGCCGGCCTTCTCGGTCACATCGGTGAATTTGGCCTTCCCGTCGTTCTTGAAGAGCTTGACGCCATTCTTCTGCGGCACCAGCAGGTCGGCATGGCCATCGTTGTCGAAGTCGCCGAAGATCGGGTTGATCCTGCCGGACGTGAAGCTGATGCCGGAGTCCTTCGCTTCGAGGAAGATCGGCTCCCCTTTGTCATTCTTGCTCGATAGGACCAGAAGGCCTGTGCCGGCGCTGTAAAGGAAATCGGGCCGGCCGTCGCCGTTGACGTCACTCAGGGTAAGCGAATCGCCCTTGAGGTTGGCGCCGATGCCCTTGGGGCCGAGGCCGATCTTTTCGGAGACGTCCTCGAACACCAGATTCTTCGGGGCCTTGGGATCAGGCTGTACTTTGAGGCCGAGGTTGCGATAGAGCCGGAGGCCATGATAGCCGTGCGCGACCAGCAGATCGGGCTTGCCGTCGGCGTCGTAATCAAGCCAGGCGGCGGCGGTGACGGCGCCTGTGGGCATGGTTGGCAGGAGGGCGCTGTCGTCGCGCATCGTCTTGCCGTGGTTGGTGAAGAGCCGCAGGCCGGTAGGCGTGGCCAGCAAGAGATCGGGATGGCCATCGCCGTTGTAGTCAGCCCAGATGGCGGAGCGGGCGCCGGAGATGCCGGCGAGCAGGGTCTCGCTCAGCGAGTCGCCGTTATTTTGCAGGAGAAGGACCTTATTACCGCCAACGAGGCAGAGGTCGAGCTTGCCGTCGCTGTCGAAGTCGATGGCGGAGATCGCCTGGGCTTCGGGATCGACTCGGCCAACGGGGGAGATGTGCGTGAAGCCCTGCATGCCCAGAAGGCGCCGGAAGTCCTCGCCGCCCCAGCCGAGAAAATCGCGCTTGGGGTTGTAGTCCTGGATCTTGAGACTGACTTTGAGTCGCTGAATTTTGGCGCGGCGGTTGTGCAGGTCTTCATTGTTGCCATCGACCATGCAGGGGGCCGCAACTTCTTGGCCGGCTAGCATTTGATCCACGATGCTAGCCAATTTATCGGCGTTGCCGGCAAAGCTGCGCAGGAGGAACGGCTCGGCGTGGCTATGGTTCCAGTTCTGCCCGCCGCCGTAGGCCTGATACCACCAGGTGCCGATGCAGGTTTCCGATGCGCCGCCGTTATGGAAGAAGACGGCAGTCTTGCCCGGTTCGGCCCAGTCCATCTGCGGCTTCCATTCGTTGGCGCGCAAGCCCCCGCGGCCGATGTTGTGCACGATCACGTCATTGGGGTGCTTTCCCTTGATGTCGCGAATCTTGCGATAGACGATCAAGTTCTTTTCCTTATCCACCGATTCGACACGCATCAAGACGATGGTGGTCGATTGGGTGACGATGGCGCCGAGGCTCATCGGGGCCTCGACGTAAGCAAAAGTCTTGGCGGCCATCCATGCCAAGGCGATGACAACGGACAGGACAATCGTCAAACGAATGCAGCGCTGCATCGGGGAATCCTCCGTATGGGTATCTTCGTTTAGCGCCCGCAGGGCATCACGCGAGCGCTAAACGAAGACGGGTTACTTGGTTAACTTATCTTTCGCCGCGTCGGCCCACGGCGTGTTCGGAAACTCTCGCAGGATGCGCTCGAACTGCCGATTCGCCTGCTCGCGCTGATTGAGTTCCAGGTACGCTTTGCCGGCTTCCAGCAAGGCGGCCGCACGCATTTCCGGGTAGTCGTACGTTGACGGAACCACCAGGAATGCGTTGGCGGCATCAAGATAGCGTTTTTGCTCCATGCGGCACAAGCCGATTTGCAGTTGGGCCTTGGCGGCGAGTTCGGTTGCCGTGCGGCCTACGACCTGGCTGTAGGCGTTGGCGGCGCCGTCGAGGTTCTTTTGCTGCTGGAACGCCCAGCCGATGCCGTAGCGTGCTTCATCGCCCCAGATGCTTGAGGGGAACTGGTTGGCGATGCGTTCGTAGGAGACGCGGCTGTCCTCCCAGCTTTTGGTCATGGCGAAGGCGTAGCCGAGCCGAAGCAGGCCGCGATCGGTCAGGCCCGCCACATTGTTCCAGGAGGGATTGTCGCGGAAGATGATAAGGCGCTTGGCCGCCTCGGCATACTGTTGATTGCCGATCAGCGCCTCGCCGGCGCGGTAGTGGGCCCAGCCGACGAGCTGGCTTTTGGGGTTGGACGCGACGGCATCGAATTGCTGGAGCGCCCCCTTGATGTTCCCCTTGGCGGCGTGGATGCCCCCCAGGCGGAGGCGGATCTTCTCGGTCATCTCGGCGCTTGGCTCCTTGTCGAGCACCTCGTTCAGGAGTTGGATGGCCGGCTCGTGCTCGTTGCGCTGGGCTAGCATTTCCGCCAGCTCGAAGCGAGCTTCTGTGGCGATGGCCGCGTCGCCGACCTGGTCGATCAGAACCTTGTAGATGTCGCGGGCTTTCTTTTCGGAGGGCTGGAGGGGGACCTTATCAATCGCCACCTCCGGCAGCGGGAATTTCGACGACGGCTGGTTGAGCTTCTTGATCATCTCTTGCATGATCGTGGCACGGGCGGCCTCAACCTCTGGCTCCGCCAGGATGCGCGTGCCCCAGGCGGCCTCGTAGAGCATTCGGCCACGCGCTTCTTGCATGGCCGGGATCGCCTTGACCTGATTGGCCTGGCCTTCGAGGTAGGCCACCGCATCGCGGATAGACTTGTAGCCATCCTCCGTTAGCTTTTGAGCGAAAGCAATCTCCTCGGGCTTCTTGGCGGAGGGACGCACCTTGCGGGCCGTCTCCAGGCGCTGGAAGCCTTCGTCCTTGAGGCACTGGCCAATGCGCAGGGCGGCTTCGGTCGCCTCGACACGCTGGACGCCCATCTTGACGACCATCTCGAACATGGCTCGCGCTTCGGGCAGCTTGCCCGCTTCGCGCAATGCGACGCCGTGATGATAGCGCAACAGGGCGATCATCGCCTGGCCTTTTTCATGCTCCTTGGCGAGCATGCCTTCCAGGAAATCGCGATTCTTGGCGAAGACGTCGACAGCTTCCGCCGCCTTGTTCTGGGCACGGAGGTAAGTCGCGAGCTGCAAGACCGCCTGCGGCGCGGCCGCGGTTTGCTTGAGCGGCTCGGCGGTGAACTGCCGCAGTTCGTTGATGCCGGTATTCATGTCACCGGCCATGGTGATGCACTTGGCTCGTTCGAACGATGCATGGGCCATATGGAGCGGATGGGCGCCGAAGTCCTTGCGGAGCAGCTTTTCGTAGGTGGCGCGGGCCTCGTTGTATTTCTTGACACGTTCGGGCGGCTGCGCGATCAAACCGGCAAGGCGCTGCTGGACCAGCCCCAGCTTGATCAGGGCCTCGGGGATGTTGGGATCCTTGGTTTGACCGCCGATGAAGACCTCGAGCGCCTCGGCGGCGCCCTTGAGTTGCTCCTCCATCTTGCCGGCGTCGAGGGCGTTTTCGGGAACCGTGGCCGGCACCTGTCTCAGCAAGCAGTCGGCAATGAGGTACGGCGTCAGGCCCAGTTCGCCGCTGCGCTCGGGAGCCGGAATGCTGCTGAACGCCTTGAATGCGCTGGTGAGATCGGCCTGGCGGTAGAACGTCAAGCCGAGGCTGTAGCGGGCCACGTTGATCTTCGGAAACTCCGGGTACTTCTCGATCACTTTCTGAAACCGTTTGACCGTATCGTCGAACAGCTTTGGCAGTTCCTTGGCGTGTTCAGCCTGGTTGGGGTTCTTCTCCGCGGCGACGATGCGGAAGTAGCTGTTCTCCGCGTAGGCAAACAGGACGGCCGGCAGCAGCGTGCTCTGCGGGAAGCGTTCCTGGAACTTGACGCACGCCTTGTCCGATTCGTTATAATCGCCGGACAGGTGCAGCGCGGTCGTCCAGCGCTGCATGATTTCTTCCTCGCGCTCGGCAAGGATTTTCTCGCTCAGCAACTGGTTGTAGACTCCCGCCGCTTCCTTGTTCTGCCATATGCGCTGCATCTGGTCGGCCATTTCGAGCAGGATTTCGCCGCGGCGCGTCTTGGCTTCCGGGTCTTGGTCATTGATTTTCTGAGCGCGCTCGGCCGCCTGACGGAACGTGTTGAGCGCTGCCGCAATCGTCTGCTGGTGGGCGGTCTGGTTCACACTAGCTTCCGGCGCCGTTCCCGCTTGCGCCTTGCCGAGCCAAAAGAGGACTTGATCGGACAATCGCGATTCGCGGTCCACGAGCGGCGTCAATGTCTTGATGGCGTCGGCGTATTCTTTGAGCTGCACCTGGCAGTAGCCGAAGCGAACCTCGGCCTCGATCTGCAGCGGCGATTGCGGAAAATTCTTGACGAACTCCGCGAAGCGTCCCTTGGCATCGACGAATTTGCCCCCCTCGTAGTGCAGGATGCCGACATAGAAGGTTGCGCGGGCAACGTGATCGGGCGGCGGGCTCTTCACCTGCGATTCGAGACGCGTGCGAATCTCCGGATCGTTGTTGAATTTCTGCGGTTGCTTGAGCAGATTGGCGGCATCGACCTTGCTCTTGGCGAAATCGGCAATGGTTCCCTCGTAGTTCGCGGTCGCTTCCGCACGTTCGTCGGCAAGGTGATGGGTGCGTGCGAGCAGATAGCGGGCGTGGGTGCCAAACACCGGATCGCTGAACGGGGCCAGCATCGACAGCGTCTTCTGGCCGGCGACGTGGTCCTTCAAGAGAACACTGGCGTAGCCGTGATAGTAGCGGCCGAGGTTGGTGTAACGGCTCTTGCTCCAGACCGGATCGGCGACGAACGGTGCAGCGCTGGCTTGTGCTTCTTTGAGTTTGCCGACCCGCAGCTGCATCTCGGCGAGATCGCAGCGAGCGCGGGCGATCCATTCGGCGTCGAGTGTCAGCTTGTCGCCGTCGGCGGGGTTTTCCAGCTTGGTCAAGAAGGCCGTGATGGCGCTGGTGAAGAGCGGGACCGCGTTGCCGAAATGCCCCAGCGCGCTGTCGCGAAATCGGGCTGCCTCATTCGGCTGCGTCTCGGCCTTCGCCAGATCCATCAACCCCAGGCCTCGCAAAGCGATGCCGGAGTAGTAGATCGCGAAGGTCCGATCGGCAAATCCCTTGTCAGCGGCCAGATTCTGCAAGATGTCGCGGGCTTCGTCATACTTCTTTTCCGGACCGTCGATCAGCGTGAGCGCCAGGCCGTAGCGAGCTGCCGGCAGGTCCTTGTGCCCGCCGAATTTGCCGAGAAACTCACGGAATTTGAGCGTGGCAAAGGCGTAGTTCTTCTCGTTATACCCTTTGCGGGCGCTATTCAGCAGCATCTCCGCTTGCTGGTCCTGGGTCAGCTGCGCTTGGGCCGGCGTGGCCAGTGCGAGCAAGACGAAAAGTGCGGCGAGAACCAAGGCGCACGGGAGGCGGGGAATGATGGGTAAGCTCATCGGTGTTATCTCTCTCTGCTGGAGATCAGGGTGTCCGAAATAAAGGCTCCGCCATTGTGCGTTTAGGCACGAATCCGAGAAACGGGTGTTTCCAGCCCGCCTTGTCGAGGCGGTACTAAACGTTGTATCCCAGCGCACGCCCATGAAGTAATGAGTGGGCCGCTCGCCAGGATGTCGGTGCTCGGCGAAAGGGGGGATTGCCGAGCAGTCAAACGGACATTGTCGCAGGCCGGCAGGGGTGAGTCAACAGGCTGCACGGCGACAAAATGGAAATTTTCAATCCGAGCCTGAAGCGTCAGCGAAGGGTTTGTACTCTCTTCGCTTACGCTTCAGGCTCGGATGCGACGTCAATTCATCTCGGCCCGGCGATGGCGCAGCTCCGTCAATTCCGCTTCGAGCATTTCTTGATGTTCCTGAAAGAGCTGCTTCTGCTGCTGCACACCGTGTCGCGCCGTGGCCCAGAAATCGAACACAGCCAGGGCCAGCATCACCATCACGAGGAGCAGCATCGACATGAAATAGAAGCCGAGGAACTGAGTTGCCTGCTTGGCAGTCTCGCGGTCAACTTGGGCGACGCCCTCGGGTGTCAGCCGCTGCGGATCGAAGTCAAGGAACAAACAACCGATCAACATCCCCGCCAAGAGGACCAGCAACCCCGACCCGAACAGCCGGCGCTGGCATTGCTTGAGGAGATAAAGGCGTTGATCCTTGGGTACCATCCTATCGGCGTGAAGTTTCTTGAGCGTGAGGCGTTGGCGCCAGCCGAAGGAGACCGCAACGGCGATCAGGATGATGGCGAACAGGATGCCGATGGCTATTTCGAGCGCGTTCACGGGAGTCTCCTTGTTTAGCCGGCGAGCTTGCTCGCCGAGAATAGTACACGGCGAGCAAGCTCGCCGGCTAAACAGTATTGCTTACTTGGTCCGCTGCAACCACACGCTCAGCACGCGCGCTACCTGTTCCATGCTTTCGCCGGAGCAGCTTTCAGGTCGGTCGGCGAGTTTATGCCAGTGCGGGTAGTCGAAGTCGATGATGTCGATCGCGGGGATGCCGACCTTGTGCAGCTCGGTGTGATCATCGAGCACTTCATGGCCGCGCCGCCATTCGAACGCCTTGGCTTTTTGCTCCTGGGCGATGCCCCAGATTTCCTTGCACAGCTCCGGCGCCATGTTGTGGGAATGCACTTCCACTGGGAAATGGATCTCATTGCCGGCGATCATATCGAGCAGGATCGCGGCCGAGTACTCGCAGCGGCCTTTCGATTGTCGCCAGGTCTGGGCGAAATGCCGGGAGCCGATGAAGTAGCGATCCTTGTTGGTCCCCTTGGGTACGAAAATGTATTCCTCGCCGTCGAAGATGACAAAATCGACGCCAACGTTTGTCTTCAAGTTCTTCATGTGGTTGCCGAGTTCCATCAGGAACGCGACGCCTGACCCGCCGTCGTTGGCGCTCAAGAACGGCTTCCGCCAGTCGCGAGGATCGTCTTCTTGATCGGCGATGGGCCGGGTGTCGTAGTGCGAGCAGAGGATCCCCCGGCGTTTCTTGTCGGGCTGGAACGAGATGATGATGTTTGTCATCTCGACCTTGCCCTTGACGCTGTTCTGTTTTGCTTCAAATGCCTGGTAGGTCACCTTGACGCCGAGATCCTCGAAGTGCTTCTTGATGATGTCTTGCTGTTGCCTCATGCTCTTGGTGCCACTCACGCGAGGGCCAAGGGCGCAAATGGTTTCGAGATAACCCATCGCCCGCTTGCCGTTGAAAGCGACGGGTTTGGCGTCCTGCCCATCTTTGATACGGTCGATGCCGAACTTGGAATCTTGAATCGCAGTGGGGTTGATCGGGTGCTCGGGGCCGGAGTTGTAGTCGTCATCCTGTTCGTAGGACGGGTCTTTGCCATTCGCGCTGACCGGGTCGCCGTTTTTGATGATCCAGAACATGATGCCCGATCCTGCCGCGATGACGGCGATGGCGCAGAAAAGAAACTTCATGAGGGGCCACTCCATCGGTTGGAAGTGCGTTCCGGGCGCATACTCCCTTATACGCGAAAATGCGGATCATGTCCATCGCCGTTTACGTTTAGCGTTCGCGCGGCGCCGCGCGAACGCTAAACGTAACCCCAGATTCACCCGCGCCCGATGATGTAGCGCAAGGGATCGACTTCGTCGCGCAAGATGCGCAGCTCCGCTTCGCTCGGCGGCGCGGTCGTCAGCAGCGGCTCACGTGCCGCGATGACGAAGCCGGTGTTCGCCTGCACTTGTTCCAGGGTGATGCCGGGGTGCAGGTTCAGTACCTCCATCCGTTTCGTTGTTTCGTGATAGCCCATGATGGCGAGGTCGGTGATGACGCGGTACGGGCCAGTGCCCGGCGGTAAACCGGCAGCCTCACGGGCGCCTGGACCCGTGAGATAGCCCGGCGTCGTCAAGAAATCGACTTTCTCGACGAAGCGCCGCCTGTCGTGATTGGTGAGGACAAGGATGCGCCAGCAGAACGAGGCCAGATCGTTGGCGCCGCCGCTGCCGGGCAGACGCACCTTGGGCTTCTTGTAATCCTTACCGATCATGGTGGAGTTGAGGTTGCCAAAGGGATCGATCTGCGCGCCGCCGAGGAAGGTGTAATCCATCATGCCGCGCTGGCAAGTCTCCATGACGTCGGCCATGCTGGTGGCCATGACGGCGCGGTAAAAGGTGCGTGAATCGCCGACGGAGATCGGCATGGTCGGCAGCAGAGGGGCGACGCCTCCGGCTTCATAGAAGGTCACCAACTCCGGCGCCTTGGTCCGCTGCGCCAGCATGGCCGCCGCGCAGGGCGCCCCGGTGCCGACGGCGACGGTGCTGCCGTTTTCCAGCAGGCGGGCGGCGCAGCAGATCATCAGTTCCATGGGGTTGTACATGTTGCCCCCCTGTTGACGTTTAGCGTCCGCATGGCACCATGCGAACGCTAAACGCAAATAATTACCGCCCTCGATTCAGCAGAAACTCTTCCTGCCGCAACTTTTGCAACCTCGGCAAGCCGCCGCACAGTTGCAAATACTCGGCAAAATCGCTGACGCCGAAGATGTACTTGTCGATGAACTTCTTGTATTCCACCGGGTCGTTTTCGACTTCGAGCCAGTGGCGCAGGTGCTCCTCGTCGGAGAAATACTCGTACGGCATGTTGCCGGGATAACTGCCGAAGGGGACCTCGCAGACGGCATCGACGCAGTAGAACGGCACAACCGTCCGCGTTGGGTCGCTGCGGATGTCGTCGCTGGGGATCAATCGCTCGCAGGTGACGATCAGCTTCTTCGAGGCCCGCGCCAGATCGGGGTCGGCGACGGTTGTCCCGCGGATGCGGCAATTGCCGAAGCGGTCGGCTTCGTGGACGTGGATGACTCCGACGTCCGGATAGCAGGCGGGAATCGCCAGCAGCTTATCGCCCGTGAAGGGGCAGAGGATCTCCTTGGCGGCGCTGTGGCGGAACGTGTCGGTGCCGAGCATGGAGCGGACGGGCAGGAACGACAAACCCATCGCCGCGGCCTTGAAGCGGGCGGCGAGCACGTAATTGCTCCATTCGGTGCTCTCGACCTCGCCCGACTCCATGACGCGCCGCGCGTGCGGCGACAGGCCGCGCGCTTCCAGGCCGATGATGTAGGCGGCATCAACGCGGGCGATAAGCTTGCCGTGCCCCGTGAGGTTGCCGGCGGCAAGAATCTGGAAGTCGTGCGTTGCCGTATGACCGGACAGTGTGAGGTTTTGCTTCTGCTGGCGAACGATCTCGTGGCAGACCGCGCTCGAGAGGCGATCGGCGCCGAAGCCGCCGACGGCAACGTAGTCGCCGTCGTGGACGAAGCACGTGACGGCGTCCTTCACGGACATCAGTTTATCGACCAGAGCGCGCGGCTTGGTGCGAAAGAATTCGCGGGCGTGATTCGCCGAGGGGTCGGCGTAGAGAGGGCCATCGCCGTGGGACAAGGGTGTCGTCATTTCGGTTGTTTTGCGATGATCGGTTGCGGAGGGTGCTACGGTCGGCGTTTTCGCACACTGCTGCGCGCGAAACCGCCGACCGTAGCATCTTCCGCAGGGTTATTTCGGGCGATTCTCGAATTCGCGCAGCAATTTGCGGAAGCGAGGATCGCGACGGAGGGCGGCGAGATCGCGGTCTTCCCGCAGATAACGCAGGTCGCGGTAACCCAACTCCATCGCCTTGCGCAGCGCACGCAGTGCGTGGCCGATTTTTTTCAGAAGGGAGTAGCTGCACGCGAGATTGTAATGGGCCAAGGCGTCCTGCGGCCGAAGCGTGACCAGGCGACGATCGATCTTCAGGCCATCTTCATAGCGGCACTTCAGTGTCAGGTTGTTGCCATGAACCCGCAGCACATCCACGAACTCGGGATTGCGGTTCAGGATGCCCGCGAAAAAATCCAGTTCGAAATCGAGTTGGCTTTGCTTCTCCGCGGCGAGGCGAGTCGGGCCGTTGCCGATCGAGGTCGATGACGTCTCTTCCCCGGAATGCTTTCCCTGGTTCGACATGGCAGGCCCTCTTGTGAAAATCTACGCCCGTCAACTCGGATCATCTACGGGCAGTATAACGCATCGGGCGTGGCGTACGCAATTGCCAGATCGACGATTTTTTTCAATCCCAGCGGCGCCTGCGGCGAGCCTTGTGATCCGCTGGGAAAAAAAGAACCCAGGGGTTCAGCCCGTTTACCCTTGGGTCTGGTTTCCTGGACACTTGTCGGTGCTACTCGGCGACGTCGTCCTCTTCGTCGTCCTCGTCCTCGTC